>DATGLK010000068.1 GCA_035294265.1 Candidatus Binataceae bacterium | reverse complement strand
TGTTTTAGGGGGGTCAAGCGGAGCGCATAGACTGAACATTGGGGCTTTGTTTGCCTTCACTTCTTTGCGCAAAACTGTTATAAATTTCACCATTGTACATCAGACCGGGAGTGTGGACGAGGGGTTGGTGGGTAGCGGTTATCAACAAGCGGGAATCGCCGCGCGGGTAATCCCGTTTATAGACGATATGGCGGCTGCGCTGGCGGCCGCCGACTTGGTCGTGGCGCGCGCCGGAGCGATGACGGTCAGCGAGTTGGCCTTGGCTGGCCGCCCCTCCATCCTGGTGCCCTATCCCTTCCATCGCGATCGCCAACAGGAGCATAACGCCCGTACCCTGGAACGGGTGGGGGCGGCGATCATCGTGCCCGACGATGATCACCTGGGAGAAAACCTCAGCCGCAAGTTGTTGGAGCTCAATAACGACCGAGCTCGGCTGGTGACGATGGCCCAGCGTGCGCTGAGCATGGCGCGCCCGGACGCGGCGGCGGCGATCGCACGCACCTGCCTTGAGATCGCGGAGGCGCGATGAGCGGCGGCGCCATCCCTCAGAGCCTGATGGGGGCGGGCTCCCGCCCGCTGCATTTCATTGGGATTGGCGGCGCCGGAATGAGTGGAATCGCCGAGTTGTGTCTGCGGCTTAATCTGGCGGTGAGTGGATGCGATTTGCGCGCCAGCGCCGCCACGGCGCGGCTGGCCGGGTTGGGCGCCAGGATAACCATTGGCCACGATCCCAGTCACCTCTCGCCCGAACTTAACGCGGTGGTCATCTCGTCCGCGGTCAAAGCGAACAATCCCGAGGTGCAACGGGCGCGAGCGATGCGCATTCCGGTCATCGCGCGAGCCGAGATGTTGGGAGAATTGCTGCGCCTGGCCCGGGCTGGTGTCGCGGTGGCGGGCACTCATGGCAAGACCACCACGACTTCGCTGGTGGCTTTAATCCTGGAAGAGGCGGGTTTGGATCCGACGGTGGCAATCGGCGGCAACCTGCGCGCGCGCGGCACCAACGTGCGGCTGGGGCGAGGCGATTTCATGGTTGCCGAGGCCGATGAGAGCGACGCTTCCTTTTTGCTCCTGCTGCCCACCATCGCCATCGTCACCAATATCGATCCTGAGCATCTGGACCATTACGGCACCATGGAACGCGTGCGCGAGGCCTATCTGAATTTCGTCAACCGGGTGCCCTTTTACGGCTTCGCCGTGCTCGGTATCGACAGTGCCGAAGTGCGCGAGTTGCTGCCCATGGTACGCAAGCCGTATCTGACCTACGGGGAAGCGGCCGATGCCGATTATCGGGCCAGTGCAATTGCGATTCGGGGCCTGGCCACCACCTTCGAAGTGAGCGAACGCGGCCAGCCCTTGGGCAGCATCACGCTACCGCTACCCGGCCATCACGTGGCGCTCAACGCCCTGGCCGCGATCGCGGTGACGCGCGCGCTCGGGGTAAGTTTTGCGGTGGCCGCGGCGGCGTTGGCAAGCTTTTCGGGGATTGCGCGCCGGTTCGAAGTCAAA
Source organism: Candidatus Binataceae bacterium (assembly GCA_035294265.1). NCBI lineage: Bacteria > Candidatus Binatota > Binatia (SeqCode) > Binatales (SeqCode) > Binataceae (SeqCode) > Binataceae bacterium (SeqCode). Next base: position 53,549 of record DATGLK010000068.1, on the reverse strand, counting down.
GGCGAGATGGCCGGTCGTATCGTGCTGGACGATTACGCCCATCATCCGGCCGAGGTGCGCGCCACCTTGGCGGCGGCTAAACGCGCCTTCGGTAGACGCATGCTGGTGGTTTTCCAACCCCATCGCTTCACCCGTCTGCGCGATCTGTTCGACGAGTTCATCACCGCCTTCGACGATGCCGACCGGCTCTACCTGACGGACGTTTATCCGGCTGGCGAGGAACCGATTGCCAACGTGTCCGCGCTGCGGCTGAGTCAGGCAATTCGGGCGCGGGGCGGGTTGGAGGTGGCATATCTAGGCGAGGAGCTCTGGCCGGCGCGTCGGGTGGTAGCGGATTCCGCTCCCGGCGACCTGATTGCGACCCTGGGCGCGGGCGATATTTATCGGCTGGGCGAGACGATTTTGCACGACCTGGGCCAGGAGAGCCCTGCCGATGAGCGCGCTTGAGCGGCAATTGGCCGGCCACTTCGCCGCGCGACTGCGCCGGGAGTGCGTGCTGGCAGAGCTGACCTCCTTTCGCATCGGCGGTCCGGCCGATCTGCTTCTGGAAGTCGCCGACGAAGACGAATTGGCGCTGGCAGTGAGCGCGGCGCGTCGCTGCGAAAGCCCGCTCTTCGTGTTGGGTGCGGGCACCAACTTGCTAATCAGCGACCGCGGCATTCGCGGACTGGTGCTGCGCCTGGGACCGGGCTTCGGCGAGATCGCGGTGGAGGGCAGCCGTGTGCGCGCCGGAGCCGCGGTGCCCTTCGGCATGCTAGTGGCGACGGTGGTGGCGCGCGGGCTAGCCGGATTGGAATTCGGCGAAGGCATCCCGGGTAGCGTAGGCGGCGCCTTAATCATGAATGCTGGCGCTTTCGGCGGCGAGCTGGCGCGTACGGTGGCCGCGGTTGAGGGGGTCGATCGCGAGGGCCGGCGCTGCCGATTGCAGCCCGCGGAAATCGCCTTTGGTTATCGACATAGTGCGCTGCCCGAGGGCTTTATCGTCGCCCGGGTGGACTTCCAGCTGGAGCCCGGCGACGCCGGCGCGCTCAGGGCGCGGGTGGCGGAACTCAAGGCGCGGCGCGCGCGCCATCAGCCGCAAGGACTACCCAATGCCGGCTCGGTGTTTAAAAATCCTCCTGGCGGTTTTGCCGCGCGCCTGCTCGATCAATGCGGGCTTAAAGGACAGCGGGTCGGCGCGGCCGCCTTTTCCGAGCAGCATGCGAATTTTATCGTTAACTTGGGCGGTGCGCGTGCGGCCCACGTGCGCGCCCTGATCGAATTGGCGCGCCGGCGAGTTGAAGACCAGACCGGAGTTCGCCTGGAGCCCGAGCTGCGGATGGTGGGCGAGTGGCAGGAACAGACCTCGGTGCTTGGGATGGGCGAGGCTTGATGAGCAGAGTGGCGGCAGGCAGGCAAAAGAGCCGACCCGCGGCGGATTGGAGCGGCCGGTTGGGCGGCATCGTGCTGTGCGCCTTCTTCGCTCTGGGCGTGGTGGCCGGGATCGGCGTGACCGGTCGTCACGGCGGCTTGGCGCTGGTTCGCCGCTTGCGCCATGCCTCGCGTCAATTGGCCCCGTTTGCTGGCGGCGGCGGAGCGATCGCGACCGTGGAGCGCTCGGACGGGCTTTATCTGTTGGCGGGTGATGGTTCGCTCAGCGGCCCTATCTCAGCGCGTGCGGCCGGGGATTTGCCGGTGCTCAGCGGCAGCGGCCTGGATTACGCACGGGCTTCGCAGTTGCTGGAATACGCCAGCCTGTTGGTGCGCGCTGAAGCGTTATGGTCGGAGTTGGTATCCGAGATGAAAGTGGAAAACGACGGCACGGCGACCCTGTTTTTGGAACAAACCCATACTGCGGTTACGGTGGATGTGGATCGAGGGAGTCTGGAGTTGACCCGCGCGGCCGCCATTCTGACCCGCTGGCGCGCCCGCCAGGATCTGGTCGCGGCTATGGACCTGACAGTCAGCGGTCAGGCGGTATTGCGCCTGCGCCAACCGCTGCCGGTTGCCTTGCAGGCTCTGCATAATCAGGCGTCTTTCCGCCGGCCGAACAATGGGGAGATGGCCTCGCGATGAGAAACATTCTGAGCGCTTTCGATATCGGCACCAGCAAGGTGTGCGCGCTGGTGGCCGAAGCCTCCGACGACTCCGACCTGGCTCTGCTGGGCTACGGGGTGGCGCCGTGCAGCGGGTTGCGCAAAGGGGTGGTGGTCAATATCGAGGCCACCGTGGAAGCCTTGCGCGCTGCGCTCAACGAGGCCGAGCGCAGCGCTGGCGTGAAGATTGGTGCTTCCTTGGTGGGCATCGCGGGCTCGCACATCAAGGGTTTTAACAGCCACGGGATCGTGGCGGTGCGCGGTGGCGAAGTCGGCCCGCGTGACGTCGAACGCGTGATCGAAGCCGCGCGCGCGGTCGCCATCCCGCTGGATCGGCAGGTCTTGCACGTGCTGCCGCAACAATTCGCGGTCGACGATCAGGACGGCGTGCGAGATCCGGTGGGGATGGCGGGCGTACGGCTGGAAGCGCGCATCCATATCGTGACCACAGCCCAGGGGTATGCGCAAAATCTGGTCAAGTGCTGCGAGCGCGCTGGCGTCAGCGTCTCCGAGCTGGTGCTGGAGCCGCTGGCGTCGGCTGAGTCGGCGCTCTTTCCTGAGGAGCGCGAGTTGGGGGTGGCGCTGGTGGATATCGGCGGCGGCACTACCGACATCATCGTGTATCACGCTGGTGCAGTGATGCACACTGCGGTACTGCCGCTGGGCGGCAATCATTTGACCGGTGACTTGGCGGCCGGCCTGCGCACCGCTCTGGCCGACGCCGAGAAGCTTAAAACCAGCTATGGCGTGGCTACCAATCAGGTGGTGGGTAGCGACGAAATGGTGCGCGTGCCTGGGGTGGGCGGGCGCGAGCCGCGCAGTCTGGCACGCCGGCTGCTCGGAGAGATCCTCGAACCCCGAATGGAAGAAATTTTCGTGATGGTGCAGCGCGAGTTAATCCGCTCGGGGGTGGCGGAGGCGCTCGCTTCGGGTTTGGTGCTGGTGGGTGGCAGCTCGTTGCTGGAGGGGACCCAGGAGTTAGCCGAACGGGTGTTCGAGCTTCCGGTGCGCCGCGGCCTGCCGGTCAATCTCAAAGGGATGCCCGAGGAGCTGATGAAACCGATGTATGCGACCGCCGCCGGCTTGCTGCTAGCGGGGCGGAGCAACTCTGCCAGCGCGGCCACGCGCTTGCGCTCTTGGAGCAAGCTGCGCTCGCGAGTCAGTGGCTGGGTGCGGGATTTTTTTTAACTTTGGCGGGCCTGCGCGCGCCCTGCGCGTGGCGTCATCGTCGACGAGGAGCGGCTGAGGAGGATTAGCGATGATCGAGTTGGTGGAAACGCCCGACCCGGGCGCCCGCATCAAAGTTATTGGCGCGGGGGGATGTGGTGGTAATGCGGTCAATCACATGATTCAGGCCGGGCTGCGCAATGTCGAGTTCATCTCGGTGAACACCGACATTCAAGCCCTGCAGAACAACGTGGCCCCGATGCGGATGCAGGTGGGTCAGCAGCTTACCCGCGGGCGCGGCACCGGCGGTAATCCCGAAATCGGGCGCAAGGCCGCTCTGGAGGACGAGGAACGCTTGCGCGAGGCCTTGACCGGGGCCGAAATGGTTTTCGTCACCGCTGGCATGGGCGGCGGGACTGGTACCGGTTCGGCGCCGGTGATCGCGCGCCTGGCGCGCGAAGCGGGTGCGCTCACGGTGGGGGTGGTAACCAAGCCCTTTCAGTTCGAGGGGCGCAAGCGGATGACCCAGGCCGAGGATGGGTTGCGTGAACTCAAGGCCGCGGTCGATACCTTAATTACCATTCCCAACCAACGCCTACTCTCCGTGGCCAGTCGCAATACCCCGTTGCGTGAAGCCTTTCAGCGCGCCGACGAAGTACTGCTGCAGGCGGTACGCGGAATCTCCGAACTGGTAACCGTCCACGGCCTAATCAATCTGGACTTCGCCGACGTGCGCTCGATTATGGCTGAGATGGGTTTGGCGATGATGGGAGCGGCGACGGCCTCGGGCGAAAATCGCGCGGTCGAGGCCGCCCAGCGCGCCATCTCCAGCCCGCTGCTGGAGGACCTGTCGATCAAGGGGGCGCGCGGTTTGCTCATCAACGTGACCGGCGGCAGCGATCTGTCGCTTTACGAGGTGAACGAGGCTGCCAGCCTGATCCAGGAAGAGGCGCACGAGGACGCCAACATCATCTTTGGCGCGGTGATCGACGACTCACTCAGCGATGAAATCCGGGTGACCGTCATTGCCACCGGCTTCGGCGACCTGGAGACGCGCTATGCGCCCAAGCCGACGATGGCCACGGCTATCCATCAGGCTTCCAGCGGCCGTCACTCCGGACCGTTGGGCAGTGTGCCGGGGCTGACGCGTACGCCGATTTCGACTCCGCTGCCGCATGCTCCGATTACCGCGCCGGTGCAATCGGCGGCTACCGCGCCGATCGATGGGAGCGAGACGCTAACCACTCCGGCGCCCACTTCGCCGGTTAAGGTGTTTCCTAGCAAGCCGGTGCGCAAGCTGGGCTTGCTGGTTGACGACAGCCTGGATATCCCGACTTTCAAGCGGCGGGCGGAGGAGGCTGGCTTTGGGACTGCGCCGATGAAGCTGGAGCCCAACCAGTTACTGGAGAATGAGGATTCGCTGGATATACCCACTTTTCTGCGCAAGCACGCCGATTAGCGAGCGGGGCTCGGTCACCCGGGCCCTGCAGGTGCGAGCGATCGGCGCGTGGGTAAGTGAATGGACGGGCCGAGCCTACTCTCAGCTCTCGGCCTGAACCTGCACTAGCTCCAAGGTGACCTCGGCGGCGGCAATCATGTCCTTGACGTCCAGCCATTCGCGCACGGTGTGGATGTCGCGCATGCCGGTGCCGAGGTTGGCCACCACCAAGCCGCGCTGATTGAGGACATTGGCGTCGCAACCGCCGCCACACGCGCCGGGCTCGACCAGCCGCCCGGCGCGCCGTGCAGCCTCCAGCACCTTGCGCACGATCGGCGCGTCCTCGCTCACGTTCATCGCCTGGTACTGGCTGTCGGCGCGGTGATTCAAGCGGGCCTCGAAGCGTTGCCCCTCCAGAGTCAGGTGGGCGTGCGCCACGGCTTGGCGAAAACAATCGACCATATGCTGGACCTGGGCGCTGAGCTTGGCCGGATCGCGCGAGCGCGCTTCGCCGCGCACGACCACCCGATTGGGGATGATATTGAGCGCGCGGCCGCCGTGGATAATTCCAAGGTTGGCCGTGGTTTCCTCGTCGATTCGTCCCAGGCGCATCGCGGCAATCGCCTGGGCGGCGACCTGGATGGCGGATAGACCTCGCTCCGGGGCCATTCCGGCGTGCGCCTCCAAGCCATGGACCACGAATTCCAAGGTTTGGCTGGCGGGACCGCGCACGAACAGAAAGCCGGGCGCGTCGCTGTCGAACACCAGCCCCTCGCGCGCTGCGACCAGGTTCAAATCCAGATGCTTGGCGCCTTGCAGGCCCACCTCCTCGCAGATCGTGAAGACCGCATCGATGGGCCCATAAGGCACCTGGGCTTCGTGCAGCCGATGGAGGACTTCGCAAATGATCGCGCAGCCCGACTTGTCATCGCCGCCCAAAACTGTGCGGCCGTCGCTGCGAATGATGTCGCCCTCCACGATCGGCCGCACGCCCTGGCCGGGGCTGACTGTGTCCATGTGGGAACACAGCAGCAGCGGGGCGGCGGCGGGCCGCGTACCGGGAAAATGGGCGATTAGGTTGCCGACCTCGCCGCCGACCTTGGTGCCCGCGCTATCGAAGCAGCACTGTGCCCCCAACGGCTCCAATTCTTTTCGCAGACGCTCGGCGCATTCGCCCTCGTGGCGGGAGAGCGAATCGATCTGTACCAGCTCCAACAACAGATGTTTGAGCCGCTGTGAATTTACCCCAATCATCGCCCTCGCCAGGTCGCCCGATCGTGCCTTGCTAGCGCATCCTCAGCTCGCTTTCGACAAAATCCTTGGTTGCCTCGTCCCAGGTATAGAGCGCGGCGCGGGCGAATCTCCCCTGTTTGATCGAAACTACCAAATAGCCGGTGTCGGGATAGTCGGGGCTGTCGGGAGTGAAGGAGCAGGCCTGGCGCCGGTCAGTGGGAGAGAAGTAGGCGTCGTGATCAGGATGGGAATGGTAGACCAAGCGCACGTCCAAGCCGCGGTCGTCCACTTCGCGCAACACCGCGAGGTGTTGGCGCGGCTCCATCAGGTAGGCGGTGCGCGCGTCGCGCGGAAAGGCCTGAGGGTCCTCGGCGTGCTTTTGATCTTGAATGTTTTGGATCGGCCGCACTTCTTCGATCCGTTCGTTGCCGATCACGAAGCCGCAGCATTCGTTAGGGTATTCGCGCTCGGCTTGCGCCTTGATCGCATCGAAGCTGGCTGCTCGTAGCGTAATTGTACTCATTGCCGATGCTCTCGTGCGCTTTGGCGCAGCCGTTCGCAGGCCTTAATCAAGTCGGTGAGGGTGCGATTGATTTCCACCGCCAGCCCCAACTCATCGCCCAGGGCTACGATGCGTCCGTTGAGGGCGTCGATTTCGGTGCGTCCGCGCTGTTCCAGATCGACCAGCATCGAGGGGCGATGATCGTAGGTGATCGGGACCAGTCGGCCGTAGAAGGCCTCGCGATAAGCGTCGGCGTTGGCGAAAGGCAACGCGATTTCCAGCCGGTGAGCAACGGCAAAGGCCTCCTCGATAACCCCATCCATGATTCGGCGCAGCGCTGGGTCCGCGCCCAGCGCTCCGTAATGGGTGCGCAGGAGGGCGCCGAGCGGATTGAGCGCGGCATTGTAGAACAGCTTGGTCCACAACAGGGGTCGGATGTCGGTGCTGGCCTCGCTGGGGATACCGGCCTGGGTCAGATGCGCGCTCAACCGCTGAGCGCTCGCATACAGGGCCGTGCTTGCCGTGCCGCTCAAATCGGGCGAAGGGCCCAGCGCCACCGGTTCGGCGAAGACCGTGACCCGGACCCGCGCCGGCGCCAGTTCGGCGCCAAAGATTACGCGCGCGCCCAGCAGGCGCCCGGCTCCAAGATAACGGGCAAGCTGCTCGAGATTGCCCAGGCCGTTTTGTGCCGCCACCACGATTCCATCTTCGGCCAACAATGCGCCAAGATGCGAGGCGAAAGCCGCGGTATCGTAGCTTTTGACCGCCAGGATTATCAGACTGAAGCGCCGGCCGGCCAAGGCATCGAGGTTGTCGACCAGAGCGAAACCATGGGCGCGATGGCTACCGAAGAGCCCCTCGAGTCGAAGGCCGTCGCGATCGATCGCCTGGAGATGGGCAGCGCGGCCGAGCAAGGTGACCTGGTCGCCGGCGAGTTGCAGCAGCGTGCCGATCGTCGAGCCGATCGCACCCGCGCCGGCAATCAAAATCGGTCCTTGCCACATCGCTAAGAAAGATAGCGGGCGGAGGCTGATCTCACAACCAAGGCGACTCAAGGGCGCCAACCACATCATGGGACCCGCGAGCGGTCGCGAATTCGTGGCGGCTTGCGCGCTGGCTGAGCGCATCCATGAGCCGTTGCGATGGCGGCGTCGCACTGCACCGACAGCAGGTGGGCAAAACCCAGCTTGCTCCAAGTTGCGATGGTCTGATACGTTTGCGCCGACGCGGCTGCGCCGTGTCGCGTCGCCCACCTTGCGTCCCCGTCGTCTAGCTCGGCCTAGGACACCGGCCTTTCACGTCGGTAACACGGGTTCGAATCCCGTCGGGGACGCCAAGGCTTTTCCCGTTAAACCCCCTAAATTGTCCGCTTTTTGTCCTGCGTCGAACCATTTTTGGCGCAGGGTAGTGAAACGGCATCACGCGTGGCTCACCACCGGCAACGCCTACATCATGCTGTTCGACGCGGCCACGTTGCCGGCAAATGACGCGACGCCGAAGGTGCTGATCTACGTACCGCCGAACAGTTTCGGATGGGAGACCGATGCGCAGACGCTCGGCACCGCTGGGTCTTTCAGGAAAGGTGAATTGCGCCGCATACACGCCCAATCGCATCTCCGCTGTTAGCGCTCACTCAGTTGGCATTGGCACAAGCGGAGGGCGGATTCGCAATTTTCTCGAAACCCACCTCTCCGCATTGCCCCTGGTAGAAGTAGTTGTAGCAGTTCAGCGGCATCCGCCCGACGTTGGCGGAAACGTGGCCGCCCGCGCCGGTGTCGTTCCAGTGGACATATTCCGGCGTGGGCCCACTCGGGGTCGGCGCCGCAGTCGGAGTCTCGATCGCGCTGAAACTGTAACTTATCGCCGGGTTGCTGGAGTTGCCGATGAACACGTTTATGGCGGTGCCGGTCGGAATCTGATTTACGGGATTGCTCGTGGGATCGTTGGAACCCTGGGGCCATTGCGACATGGGCGCATCGATTTCCATTTCGCCGATTTCCGGCGTCCCAGAAAGGTGTCGCCGCAAAACGGCGTGCCTGACAACTGAGGAAAGCTGCAGCACCCCTGCTCGGTCTGCCAATCACCGGGCGCGGTGGTACTCGGTCCTGTGACGGATTGCACCCACGCTGACGATCACCGATCCCAGCAAGTGCACGCTCAATCCGCCGTTATATTATCTGGGCGTCGGTTTCGACCGCCCTGGCGCCACGCCGGGCAACCCCTTCCATAGCCCTGCCGCAAATGCATTTCTGCACGTCACCGACGCAGCTAACGGCACCGACATCGCCCCGGGGTACGTCCTCACCACGAAAGGCGCAACGCTGGGAATCGACGGGACCACCGGCTACAAAGTGATCGCTCTGATGCGAGAAAAAACGAAGCCGCGGGGATGCCGGCGCCATCCACGCCAGGAGTTTCGGTGGTCGTAACGCTGCCGGCGCCCGGCAAGCCGCTCGAAACTCCGGTTCCCGACAGCCGCGGCCTGGCTCTGACCGTGGACGGCGCGTCCGGCGGCACCGTCAAATCGGCTGCTGACTGGCGCGCTTTCGGTCTCCATGTTCCGGATGAACCAGCGCAAGCCCGATAAAAACACTACTATCGCGAATTCGCAATGTGATATACGCATCAAAGGAGTACGGTCCGATGGCCGATCTGCCGCTCACGCTAGCGTGTTGGACCTATGACCGCACGCGCGCGCTCGCTGATGGAAGCGTGAAGCCCGAAGGTATCGCGCTCCGGATGGAAAGCGCGCCGCAGGTTGGCACGATCATGGAGCGCATGGTACGCGAGCGTGCCTATGACGCCTCCGAACTTGGCCTCACTTATTACTTAAGAACGCTGGAGCTGACCGGCGCGCCCTTTATCGCAATCCCGGTCTTTCCCAACCGCATCTTTCGCCATGCGGCGATCTTCGTGAACCAAGCGCGGGTGGCAAAGCCGCAGGACCTGATTGGAGCCAAGGTGGGTGAACTGCATCGCTACGGGCACGACGCCGGTATCTGGGCCAAGGGTATTCTTGCCGACGAATATGGCGTACCAGCGCGCAGCATGACGCATGTCGTAGGCGGGCTCGATCAGCCCGATGGGCGCGCGGACTGGGCGCCGTTCGAACCGCCCGCAGACGTGCGAATCGAACCGCTGCCACCCGGACGGGGCCTCGATCGGATGCTGGAAACGGGTGAGGTGGCCGCGCTCTTCTCGGCTTGGCTGCCCCCCAGCTTCGTGCGCGGCGCGCCTAACGTCGCGCGCCTTTTTCCCAACTATCGCGAGGTGGAGCGCGACTGGTTTCGCCGCACCGGGATTTTCCCCATCATGCACACGGTAGTAATCCGCCGCGAGCTTTACGAAGCCAACCGCTGGATCGCGCGTGCCTTGATGCAGGCCTTCGAAGCGGCGAAGGCCCGCGCGCTGGCTGAGTTCCGTGCGGCTGACACCTTCATGGGCACGTTCGTGATGGTCCCCTGGCTTTCCGCGCTGGTCGAGGAGAACCACGCACTTTTGGGCGCCGACCCGTGGGCCTACGGACTGGAGCCGAACCGCAAGGCGATCGAGACCTATCTTCGCTATCATGCCGAGCAGGGTTTATCCAAGCGTCGCTGGGCTCCCGAAGAGCTGTTCGCCCCGGAATGCCTGGGGTGACGCCGTTTGCACAAACCCGATCTGAGCATCGCCCTCGCGCGCAGCTTACCAAGAACGCCCTTATTGATGGGTAGGCCACTGGGTGCGCTGCGGCTCAGCGCTTGTGGTACGGGTAAAAGCGATCTTTTTCGCCGCGCTTCCATGCCGCCTTCAGGACCGGGTCGCTGATATCCCAATCGGGACGGCAGCGCTTGAGCACGGTGCGCAAATCCAGACGCAATTCTTCGACCGTGGGACGGCCAAAAAACCAGTAGCCGCAATAGAGCTTGAAGACCACCAATCCGGGCTCCAGCACGAGGGTGTACGGGATCATCGGATCGTGCCTTGTATCGGTATATTCGGCGATATCGAGATCCTTCTGGACCGTGCGCTCGACATCCGACAGGAAAGGCCATTGAGCGCCGACGCCCGAACGATACTCCTTGGTTTGGAGCGCATCGTCCGTGCTGATAGTTACCATCCGGCAGTAGCCCACTTCCATTTCGCGATGGAGCTGAACCAGCCCCTCCGCCTGGCGGCGATCTTTAGGTCAAAAGCCGCCCCGGCTGAGCACCAATACCATCGGATCGGCTCCCTGCAACTCCGACAGTGAGCGCAATTCGCCGTTGTGGTCCGGCAATTTGTAATCTGGGAACTTGGCCCCCGCAACGATATCTGGCCGCATCGCTTTGCACCTCGCTCATGAGCGTAGTCAAAGCAGCGCCTATAGCCAAATGCCGCTGAATTTCGTCTGCGACCTTATCCAAATAGCCCGCAGAGCTTCACACGCGCGAAGACGAGATTCGCCCGCCCTAACGTCCGCGCGGGTTCATTGCTCATCGAGCTTTGTAATGTGGGCGCTTGGCTTAGAGCCGCTGGCCTGAAAATCCCATGTGTAGGAGTGGCGCTGTGTGACGATACTTACCCGGTAGGCATGTCCCGGGGCGAGCGGCTCGCGCGGCATGACGACTACCGCGCCATATTCAAGCAGCACTTGCCGGCCGTGTTCGACGGGGAATGTCCGAGAGTCAAAGCCGCAGGCCTCCACATCCTGGCCAGTCGTGGTGTCGCGCAGTCCAAATGACTGCAAAAACGCCTTCACATCCGCCCCGGTTTGAACCGTGATCGGGACGCCCACGGGGAAGTGATACCCCGGGCAAGCGTCGAGAGGATTGGGCCATTCCGATCCTTCCATGACCCCGCGCACGACCGAACCGGCGGGAGGAAAGATGGTTGCAGGCGTGGTGCCGGTAGGGGTGGAACCGCGAATCACCAGCGTTGCCGCGCGCATCGGAAAGCGCCCGCAATCGCCATAGCCGGCCACCTTTGCCCAGGGCGCCAGCAGCGAGAGCCGATGGAACGCGGTGTCGATTAGCGCGTCGACGTCGGCCTCGGGATTGCGGTCCCAGCTGATGTCGCCGCTATGAGCCGCCCGGTTGCCAGCCATCGTGAAGTAAGGATTGGCGGGACTTTCGTTGTGGGCCGCGCCATCGATGGTTTGCTCGTATTGGAGGAAACCCGCCGGGTCGCTCGGTCCGTTTTTCACCAGGTAACAAGCATGGCTTTGCGCCGCGTCACTCAGCCCGGCGTTCTCCCCGATCGGCTCAACTCCGGCCTCAATTCTCCAGCCGTTAAGCGCTGTAAGCCATGGCTCATCCGATTTGAAGGCGATAAGTCCGGCGGCATCGGGGTCGAGTGTGGTACCCGGTGCGGCCGCCAAATCGCCAGACGCAGCTTCCTGATTCTGCCGCTTCAGCGACTGGCTTTGCCAGACTGGCAGGCCGGGCAAGCCGATTGACTGCATCTGTCCTTGGGAATTGGTCGAGTACTGGAGGGGGATACAGGATGACGCCCCAGCGGCGAGCGCGATGGCAACGACCAAAAGACGGGCTTGCCTGGGGAGAGGTCGCCGTGAAGCAAGCTTTTCGTGCTGAACCTTTCGCTCGCATTCCGCCCACCCTTGATGCCGGACGCTCATATTCGAACCCCCCTTTTTACCTCCGAAAACACAAGCAGCGGAGAAGCGAGGCTGATGTACGGACTGACGCAATCGTAGGCCATTTGGGCTATCGATTTCGAGCACTTCGATGCAAAAAGTTACAATTTCTAACGTTCGCGGAACCGGCCGGATCTTGCGCGTGGCCGAAACCTCGAGCTTCGCTGGGCCAAAGCTTGCGATTGCTGGCTGAAATCTCTCGATCTCTTCTTGGGCGGTCGCGAAAACCGGGCTCGCGGTCTGCGTGTCTGCGTTGGCTTTGCCCGAGACGGACAAGCAGTTCGCTCGCCGGCTTAGCTGATTCAGCCGGAGGGCTAATCCTTTTGCATCATGACCTAGGTTGACTTGATCGCAGCGCTGACGTGGTCCTTTTCAGCCTCAGATCCTCAACGCTACGACAAGTGAATACCGATTCAGTCGTGCTGTCGCCCACATTGAGATCCATCGGTAAAAGCCCGTTCAGTAAAAGCCCGTTGCGCGTCGTGCACTATATCTGCCACAGCCAGGCCTGCGGCAGCACCGATGCAATCGATTTCGTTGGCAGTGGCATCCGACGAAACCCATCGCAATGGCGGCGAGCGGCTGCGAGCAGACAAGTAGGAAGTCTGCCCGCAGCCGAGCCCAGGCTTAAATCAGGTCAAAATTATATTGGAATTGCGCCGTCAACATCGAAAGACCCTTGAGTATTCCGATGTCCAATCCGCCGTTGGGAAAACCGTAGCGATTGGTTCCAAGCACCTCGATCCAGCGAAAAGTGGCAAAATATTTGTTGGTCCATGGCGGTGTCAGAGTCAAGCTGGGAAAAAACGCGAATGTTTCGCCGTTGGGGTCGTAGGCCATGGTCCAGGTCGGCGCGATGGCGCCCCACCACCAGCTCGAGGTGATGTTGAGGGAACCGCTGATATCGTTGTGATACATCGGGTTAAAGTAAGTCAGGAATTGTTGCATTTTGCGGCTCGGACTGAGTAATGTCTGACCGTCGATTTCCGCATTGACGGTTAGATTACCCGTGCTGGTCAGCCAGGGAACGTAGGCGGAATCCAGATCCAGACCCGCGATCCAGAGCATGACGTCAGAATAGGTAAGGCCGTCGGGGGAGCCATTTTGATAATTCGGATTGAAGTGTGTAAACACAGTACCTGGAATTGCAAAAGTGTTGAACGGCATGTGATTTTGATACATCACCTCAGTGCGCGCCACGAACGGCAGGGAAGCCAGTGCGCCCGGCAGGTATATAGGCCTGTTGGCGGTAAAGCCGGCGCCTTGGTACGACTGATAGGTGATATATTGGTTGCGGGCAAAGACCCCGGGCGCTTCGGCAAAGTCCACAGAGCCAAGCTTGTCCACGGGTAGGTAGCTGTGAGCGTTGGCGTAGATTGCCGTCATCTCGACGTCATAGGCCAAGGTATGAAATCGCACAAAAACGTTACTATTGGCGAAGGTCGCGCTCGGATATACCCAGCGCGGGTTGTAAGGCGAGGGAACATACAAACCAGTGCCCGCGGGTCCGCCGACCTGGTACATGACAAAGGGCGGGGCTTGCGCGATTGGTGCACCGGCAGGCGGAGGACCTTCGCCGGTACAAACGGTGCCCTTGGGCCCGCCAGTGGGACTGGTGCAACCGCGGTTGTCGGGGCGCCCCGTGAAGCGACCACCGGGTAAGCCGCCCAAAAGCGTCTCGCGACCTGCTATCGGGTCCATCCCAAATAGATGATCGTCGCTGTAGTTGACGTTGGTGTACATAAAGTCGAAGCCGGGTTCATAGACGACCTCCAGAAAGTTCGTGCCAAAGGGACCGAAATCGGGCAGGTTGAGGATTGGGTGGATCATCCAGACCGGCATGTAGGTCTGCTCGATGTTGGCGAAGCCGAAACTCCAACTCAGGTCCTGTGGATTGATTTGGTCGGTAGCGCGGAATGTCACCGACTCGCCCCATTTCACGATCTGCTTGCCGATGAATAGCTGCAAAGGGCCGATTCGGTGCTTGATCCAGAACTCACGCAGGCCGTACTGGTTATAAAAGTCGCTATTGCAATGCGTTTGCACGCCCCTGGGGTTTAGGCAGTTGGTTTCCCAGGGGTAGCTGGGTTCGTAGACGCCCCAAAAACGCATGAAGACCTGGTCGTTCTCGGTGGGGTCGTCATTGACATCCAATTGCACGAAATTGCGTTCGGTAGCTAAAGAGTTTTTGCTTTTGTTGTAATTTAGCGCCTCAGAATCCAGGAATACACCGCTGGTGTTATTGATGAATCCAGAGACGTTTAAGGTTTTTAGGGCCAAGGGCTGCGAGGATGTTCCTCCGCTGGATGTCATTAATTGCGCCGCGGCTTCAGGAGGTGCTGCAAAATGAAACAAGACAAAAATGAACAGATAAAATGCGACACTAAATAATAGACGCGATTTCAAGTGATTTGCCTCCATTTGCTTAGCTAGACAAGTGTGGGGCTTCGGCACGCTACGCCTTTGCGCAGTGGCGCAAATCGAATGTGGTTCAGCGCAAGGTGAACCACGGAAGCGCTGTACCGAGAAAAGCTGGCTAAGCGAGGAAAGCGTGGGCCGGATCGTCGGGTATGCGGGATGCCGTCCGGCAGTGTAGGCGATAAGGTTGAACGACCGGCGGCGGAACTGAAGCTAAACGGTGCTGGCCGCGGGGTGTTCTTTCGACCTCAATAGCAAGACAGAAAACAGGCGCGGAGTTTTCCACGAGGTCAGGAGCAGGCGGACTGACCTGCTCCACGACGTGACGAGCAGATTGATTGCGGGCGGAATGAATAAGCGAACTACGGAGATGGGCGCTTAGCGCAAACTCTCGCGACAGATGAGCCAAAGCGAGGTTGGTCAGAGCAAAAACGAGCAGAAGCGGTAACAGCCTGTGCTTCATGGCCGTGATGAAAAATGGCCCTTATAAAGTCACGGATAGCCAGGTTCCACTGGTCAACCGAGTTATCATAGTCATCGAGAAAGAGTCAAGAAGAGAGTGTAAGAAAAAAATAGCCTGTGCCGGGCGGATGCGAAAAAGTATTAATTTGGATGGGCGGGCGACAGCGCAACGGTAGATATTGTAGCGGCCTGCGTGGGTGGAGCTTAAGTGTTGCGCAAGCCAAGCTTACGAGGATAGCTCGACGACCGACTACGGGCTTTCCGATCAAGCATGCGAGGAGCGCGGTGTTCAATGGTGGCGTGGTTTGGCTGAGGCAACTCGGGGTGGGGGCTCGGTCCGGGCGGCGGACATCATAAAGTCATGAGACTGGGCGGTGGACCGGCAGTGGTAGCTGGCCGTATATTTCATCGGTCAGGGGGCTGACAATTGCTCGTGCGGAACTGATCGCCGCGCCGGCTCCGGCGGGAAAGGGAATTCGTGATGGCGCAACGCAACCCGGGCTTGGTGGAAGGTAATCGCTTCAAGTTGGGGATCTTCGGGCCCAATTGTTCCGGGGGCTTGGCTTTCACCAAACTGCCGGAGCGCTGGGATGCTGATTGGGACAAAAATGTGGTTCTGGCCCAAATGGCCGACCAGGCCGGCATCGAATGCCTGATACCGGTGGGTCGCTGGAAGGGATACGGCGGAGCCACCGATGTGAACGGTACATCGTTCGAAACCATCACCTGGGCGGGGGGACTGCTGCCACAGACCCGGCGCATCAATATCTTTGGTACCGTGCATGCGCCCCTGTTCAATCCGGTAATGGCGGCCAAGATGATGGTTACCGTGGATCACGCCGGTCATGGGCGCTTCGGGATCAATATTGTGTGCGGGTGGAACCAGGGCGAGTTTGAGATGTTTGGAGCGGTGCAGCAGGAGCACGACGGTCGCTACGAGCAGGGCCAGGAATGGTGGGAGGTGGTACGGCTGCTGTGGTCGGGACAAGGACCGGTAGATTACCATGGACGTTTCTTCAATCTAAAGGGGCTGGTGGCTTCACCGCGTCCTTGGGGCGAGCGCGCCCCATTGATGATGAATGCCGGGGCCTCACCGGCGGGACGAGCCTTCGCGATTCGCAACTCCGATCTTCACTTTGACGCCTGTGGACAACCCGAACAATGTGTGGAGCGGATCGCCGAGACCAAGCGTCTGGCCCTCCAAAACGGCCATGCCATCGCGGTCTGGACCCCGATCAGCGTCATCTGCCGGCCTACCCAGCGCGAGGCCGAGGAGTATGTGGAGCGAGTGGTGGAGCACGCCGATTGGGAGGCGCTCGATCATCTGCTGGGCGGTTTGACTGCCAAAACTGGTGGTCGCTCGCGCCCCGACGACGATCTGTTAAGTTGGCGACGCAATCAAAACGTGCGTGCGATTTTGGGCTACGGCGGCGAGTACTCCGTGCAGGGCGACCCCGATCATGTGGCCCGTGAACTGGCCCGTCTGCATGGGGTCGGGTTCGATGGCGTTGCCATTAGCTTTATAGATTATATCCCTGAACTGGCCTATTTCGCTCAGGAAGTGCTGCCGCGTTTGGAGCGGATGGGGCTGCGCAAACCGCCGCCGGTCAGTTGAGATAACGGCTACAGGCGGCGGTTGGGTTGCCAAAAGACCCCAAGCTGATCAAAGCTGCGCATTCCAGGGCGGCACCCGGAACAAGAGGGCTGCCGCGTGGCGGACTGTCTGGGTGAAAATGGGCACGGCCACAAAAGTCTCAGGCTGGGTAAACGAAGCCGCCGAGGGGGTATGAAGCCGGAGGGTTCGCCACTCGATCTGCTCGCGCAGCTGCTGCGCCAGGCGATCGACGAGCAGATTAATGAAGGTGTCGTGGTGCTGCGCGCCGACGGCACTATCGTCTACAGCAATCGAGGTTTTGCCCGGCGTGTCGCCGCTACTCCGGCGCAGCTGCTTGGCACCGCATTTACGCGCTTTTTGAGCAACGAGCAATCCGCTGCCTTCGCTGCGCTGGCCAACTCCGATGCTCCCGGCTCCACTGGTCGTTTCCGCCTGCAGGCGGAAGGCGAACAGCCGGTCGAGGTGATCTTGGCCGCCCGTTCCTTTACGGCCGACGATAGCGCGCGAGTGGTGGTGTTGAGTGTGGATTCCTTCGAGGGACAGCGTTCCCACGAACTGCTCAATACTTGGATGCGTGGGATGCCCAACGTGATCCTGATTGGGTGGAACCGCGATTTGGAAATTACCATGGCCATCGGGCAGGCTCTGAGCGCGGTTGGAGTTGCGCCGGAGCAGCTCATCGGCAAACCGTTGTTTGCGCTGGAGGCTCATCTGACCCCGCTGACAGCGAATCAGCGCGAGGATGTCCTGGCGGGCCGGCCAATCAGCCGTACTGGGGTTTACGGCGGACACACCTTCGACACCCGAATCGTCCCACTCAGGGATAGCGAAGGGGAGATCGTCGGGGGGGTGGCCGGCGGCGTAGACGTTACCGAACGAGTGGTGATCGAGCAGCGGCTTGAGCGCAAGGTGGCTCAGGAGAGCGCGCTTAGCCATTTTGCGCGGCGCGCCCTAGAGGGTGGTGATATCCAGGCGCTGGCTCACGAGGCGGTGCTCGGTGTTACCCGGGCTTTGAATGTTCCGACCTGCGTGCTGTACGAGGTCGAGGCCGATCAAAGCGCGCTCACCATCCGAGCCGGAGTGGGGTTGGCCGGCGACGCCAAGGTTGGCGAAAAGCTCCCGCTGTCCGCCGTTCCCGTGGCTCAGCGGGTGGTGGTGACCGGTGCGCCGGTGATTGCTCGCAACCTGGACAGTTCCGAGCTGAGTTCCCCCTGGGTCACGGTTTTTGGTCGACGTAGCGCCCTGAGCGTGCCGGTTCCGCGGCGTGAGCGCCTGTACGGAGTGCTCAGCGTGTTTGGCCATGGCGAGGCGGATTTCAGCGCCGAAGAGCTGGAATTTGTCCGCACCATCGCCAGCATTTACGCGCAAGCGGTGGAACGCCGCGAAGTCGAGGCGCAATTGCGCCATAGCCAGCAGTACTATCGCTCCTTGTTGGAAAATGTTTCCGACGTCATTTCGGTGTTGGAGCCTGATGGCACCCTGCTATTCACCAATCGCGCCGCGACCGGAGTCTTTGGCCGCAATATCGCGTCAATCATCGGCACCAATGTGCTCAATTTCCACCATCCCGATAACGTCGAAGCAGTGCGCCAATGCTATGCTTTGGCGCTCCAAAATCCCGAGCAGCTCAGAACAGTTGAAAGTCGGATCCGGCACGAGGACGGGTCGTGGCGCGACAGCGAAGTCGCGGTGCTTGCCACCACCAGCCTGGAAGGCCGCCCGGTACTGGTGTCGACCGTGCGGGATATCAGCGAACGCAAGCGCGTGGAGCGCGAGTTGTCGTTGCTGGCCTCGATCATCGAATTTTCCGACGAGGCGATCACCAGCCGCGATACCGAGGGACGGGTAACCAGCTGGAATCCGGCCGCCGAACGGCTCTACGGGTTCAAGGCCGAGGAGATTATTGGTAAGCGGCGCGACTTCTTCGAAATGCCCGAGTTGAGTCAGCAACTGCGCGAGGCCGGGGTCAGGATCATGCAAAGTGGTCGCTCGGAACGGCTGGAGAGCAAGCGCAATCGCAAGGATGGCAGCGTGATCGAAGTGACGGTGACCTTGTCGCCGCTGTTGGGCTCCAATGGCGAGGTGCTAGGCATTGGTGCCATCTCCCGCGACGCCAGCGAGCGCAGACTGGCCGAACGGGCACGCGAACTAGCCCGCTCTAACGCCGAGCTGGAACAGTTTACCTATGCGGTTGCGCACGACTTGAAGGAGCCGATGCGCCAGATGGCGATCTACGCTCAGCTTCTGCGTAGGCATGCGGCCGCGCCACAGTCCGTGCGCACTGAGTATTTGAACCGTATCGAAGAAGGCGCGCGGCACGGACGTGAGTTAATCAATGCGGTGCTCGATTATGTGCATCTCGCTCCGCAGGCCGCGGAACTGGTGGCGGTGGATTGCGAAGCGCTGGTGAAGTCCGTGGTCGAGGGGTTTGCCACCTCGATCGCCCGCCTGCAGGCGCAGGTTATCTGGGATGGGTTGCCCACCGTGATGGCGGACCAGGCGCTCCTGGCGCGGGTATTTCAAAACCTCATCGGCAACGGGCTGAAGTTCCATGGCGAACAACCTCCGCAAATCCGCATTACAGCGCGCCATGACCTGACCGAATGGGTGTTTTCGGTCCATGACAACGGCATCGGAATCGACCCCCAATATGGCCGGCAGATCTTCGACATGTTCCAGCGCCTAAACCACCGACAAAGCTACGAGGGAACCGGAATCGGCTTGGCGATTTGCAGGAAAGCATTGGAAAAATTGGGTGGAAGAATCTGGCTGGATAGTGAATGTACCCAGGGTGCTACTTTTCGTTTCACCTTGCCGGCATGAACCCGGATGGAGGGCTGCGCAGGGGAGGGTGGCGATTTCCGCGGTGAGCCTGACTGCTGGCGTTCATTTAACCAACCAGGCGCGGAGGCGCCGGTCATGAGAATTGATTGTCATACCCACATTTTCCCTCAGCAATTGCCGCCGCTGGCGCGAACCACCGGCGATGAGCGCTGGCCCGCGGTCAAGCTCAACGGCGACGGCTCCATTGATGTTATGGTTCAAGGCTCGTTGTACCGGCGTATCGCCGCAACCGCTTACGTGCCCTCGGCGCGGCTGGCCGAGATGGATCGCGAGCAAGTCGACAAGCATGTCTTGATGGCCACGCCAATCACTTTCGCCTATTGGGGCGACCCCAAAGCCACCTTGGAGTTGTGCCGCTTCCAGAACGATTTCATGGCCCAGTTCGTCGCTGCCGACCCCGAGCGCTTTATTGGCTTCGCCACGGTGCCGCTCCAGGAGCCAGCGCTGGCGGTGGAAGAGCTTACGCGGGCCCGGCGCGAGCTTAAGCTGGCCGGGGTCGAGTTGGGCGCCACCGTGCGCGGCCTGGGGCTGCACCGGTCCGAGCTACGCCCGTTTTTCAAGGCCGCGATGGAGTTGGACTGCCCGCTGTTCATCCATCCCCTAAACGAACCCTGGGCCTGGGACGAGCGCATCAAAAGCTGGGGAATGGGGCTGACCAACAGCATGGCGATGCCGCACGAAACGGCAATGAGCGCGGGGGCGTTGCTGCTGTCGGACCTGCTAGTCCAGTATCCCGATTTGCGCATTTGCCTGGCCCATGGCGGCGGCTCGCTAGCCGCGGTGCTCCCTCGCATGGGGCATCAGTGGGAGATGCGGCGTGGGCGCGGCGAGGCGGTTACTGGAGTGCATCCGATGGAACTGGCGCGCAAGTTGTGGGTGGATAATCTGACTTACGATTACGAGGCTTGCACGCTGTGCCGAGCGCGTTTCGGCGGGATGGTGCTGGGAACTGACTATCCCTTCGATGGCCGCCGGGAGCGGCCCCCTGGTATAATGTTTGATCAAGCCCTGGAACGCGGCGCGATCGGAAGCGCGGAAGTCGAAGCAATTAAGCAACATCAAGCGCTGCGCTACCTGTTCGGCCGTTAAATTGCGGAAGCACCGATGATAGGCCAGCGGCGACGGTGCATAGGCGGCTTGACGCTGGCGCGCGCGATAATTAGGCTTAAACGGATGCGTTGCGCAATTCGGCACAACTGGGTGGCTTGGCGTAGCTGGCGTGTGTCCGCTTGGGCCGAGGTTTCGTAGCGCAGACGAAGCCCTTAGTTGAAGAGCAAGGCCGCAGGCGGACTAGTCCTCTGCGGCCTTTTTTATTTACCGGCGTCGCGCGCCGAAAGCGATAAGGATGGTTGGACCCGATTTAGCGCAGTTCGAACGTCTGGCCAGCGAAGGCTTTGATCTCGTGCCTGTGACGCGCGAGATCGCGGCCGATCTGGAGACGCCGGTCAGCGCGTTTTTGAAGGTGGTGCGCGGCGAATACGCGTTTTTACTGGAAAGCGTGCAGGGCGGCGAGAAATGGGGCCGCTATACCTTTCTGGGCTGCGAGCCCAGCCTCATCTTCCGCGCCCAAGGTAAATGCCTGGAATTGACTCGCCCTGGACGTGCTCCCGAGCTCAGCGAAGTGGAAGATCCCTTCGAGGCCCTGCGCCAGCAGCTCAAAAACCATCGCGCCCCGCAGTTGCCCGGGTTGCCCCGATTTTTTGGCGGGGCAGTGGGCTTCCTGGCCTACGACCTCGTGCGTTACTTCGAGCGCATACCGGTGCCTGCCGCCGACGAGCTAGGAGTGCCCGACCTGTGCATGCTTTTTACCGATACCGTGCTGGCCTTCGACAATTTGCGTCAAAGCATCCAGATTATCGTCAATGTGCCGGTGCGCGAGTACGCTTCCGCGCGCCAGGCCTACCATGCCGCCCAAGATAAGATCGATGGTGTCATCGCGCGGCTGGCCGCGCCGGTGATTTTGCCTCGGCGCTCGGCTGCGCAAGCCCCGGCCGCCCCTTCCATAAGCTCAAACCAGAGCCGCGAGGGGTACATGTCGATGGTGCTGCGGGCCAAGGAATACGTCAGCGCCGGCGACATCATCCAAGTGGTACCCTCGCAGCGCTTCCAGGCTGAGCTCACCGTTCATCCCTTCAATCTCTATCGGAGCCTGCGCGCGATTAATCCCTCTCCCTATATGTTCTATTTGCAGATGGGCGCACAGACGCTGGTGGGTGCCTCGCCCGAGGTAATGGTGCGGCTGGAGGGGCGCGAGGTGACGGTGCGGCCGATCGCGGGCACCCGGCGGCGGGGAGTGGACGAGGCCGAGGATCGGCGGTTGGAGGCCGAGTTGCTGGCCGACCCAAAGGAACGGGCCGAACATGTGATGCTGGTCGATCTGGGGCGCAACGATGTGGGTCGGGTGGCGGAAATTGGTTCGGTGAAAGTCAGCGAGCTGATGGTGGTGGAGCGCTATTCGCATGTCATGCATATTGTCTCCAACGTACGCGGGTGCCTGCGCCCGGAGTGCGACGCGTTTGACGCTTTCCGCGCCACCTTTCCCCAGGGGACGGTCAGCGGCGCCCCCAAGATCCGTGCAATGGAGATCATTAGCGAGCTAGAAGGCTCGCGGCGTGGGGTGTATGCCGGCGCGGTGGGTTATTTCAGCTATACCGGTAACATGGACACCGCGATTGCCCTGCGTACCATGCTGGTCCAAAACGGCCAGGTGTATATTCAGGCCGGTGGCGGCGTGGTGGCCGATTCCGATCCGGCCGCCGAATACGAAGAGTCGGTCAACAAGGCGCGCGCAATGATGGGTGCCCTGCAAGCCGCGATCGAGCTGGAGGAGATTGCGCGAGGGAGCAGGCGATGAGCCGCCAGCACCTGCTGATGGTGGACAATTACGATTCTTTCACCTTCAACCTGGTGCAATACCTCGGTGAACTGGGTGCCGAGGTCAGCGTGCGGCGCAATGACGCGATCGATGTGGGCGGGGTGCGCGCGCTGGCCCCTGACGCGATCGTGATCTCGCCCGGACCTTGCACCCCAGCCCAGGCCGGTGCCTCGCTGGCATTGATTAGGGAATTGGGCGGTCAGGTCCCGATCCTAGGCGTCTGTTTGGGCCATCAATGCATCGGTGCGGCCTACGGCGGCCGAGTGGTGCGTGCGCAGCGTTTGATGCACGGCAAGACCTCGCCAATCGAACATGACGGGCGCACGGTTTTCGCCGGCCTGCCGAGTCCCTTTCAGGCCATCCGCTACCATTCGCTGTTGATAGAGGCGGACACGCTGCCTGAGTGCCTGGAACGCTCGGCCTGGACGGCGGAAGGCGAAATCATGGGCGTGCGCCACAAACAATTGGCGGTGGAAGGCGTCCAGTTCCATCCCGAATCCATTCTTACCGAGCATGGTCGGCGGCTGCTCGCCAATTTTCTGGCCCGGGTGGCGGGGCGATGAGCGCGATCCGACAGGCGCTGGTGGATGCGCTGGCGGGCCAGTCGCTGCCTGCCGAAGCGATGGGGGCCGTACTTGATGAGATGCTCGACGGCGAAGCTTCACCCGTACTGGTGGCGGCCTGGTTGACAGCCTTGCGTCTGAAGGGTGAGAGTGCCGAGGAATTAGCGGGCGGGGTGGCGGCGCTGTTACGCCGCGCGGTGGCCCCGCCGCTGAAGCCAGGCGGGTTATTGGATACGGCGGGCACCGGAGGCGATGGCCGCGGAACCTTTAATATCTCGACCGCCGCCGCGCTGGTGGCCGCCGCCGCCGGCGTCAAGGTCGCCAAGCACGGCAATCGGGCGGCCAGCGGTGCGGTCGGTGCGGCCGACCTGCTGGAGCATTTGGGCGTACGCATCGAGGTCTCGCCCGCGGGCTTGGCCCATTGCCTGGAGCGAGCGGGAATATGCTTCATCTTCGCACCCCGTTATCATCCTGCTCTGGCACGCGTCGCCGGCTTGCGCCGTGAGCTAGGCGTGCGCACCATTTTCAACCTGCTCGGCGCGCTGGCCAATCCCTGCCAACCGGAATGCCGGCTGCTCGGCGTGGGTGAGAGCAAATTGGTGCGGCCTATGGCCGAGGCTCTGATGCGGCTCGAAGTGGCACACGCGATGGTAGTGCATAGCCAGGACGGGATGGACGAGTTGTCGGCCGCGGCACCTAGCCGGGTGGCGGAGATTCACGCGGGTCGACTGAGCGAGTACCTGGTCGATCCGCGCTCCTTGGGCCTCCACGGCGGCGACATCGTCGTCAGTGGCGTGGCTCAGGCAGCAGCTCGCTTTCGAGCCGCGCTAGCGGGCGAGGATCGCGCTGCGCACGACGTGCTGGTGCTTAATGGTGGGGCGGCTATCTATGTGGGCGGGCGCGCTCCGTCGCTCAAGGAGGGGGTGGAGGTGGCGCGCACAATCGTGGCTTGCGGCCGCGCTCTGGACAACCTCGAGCGGTTGCGCCAAGCCAGTTGGGAGGAAGCCTAGGTGAGTTCGTTTCTGGAGCGGATCTTTGCCGCCAAGCGGGTCGAGGTTGGTGAGCTCAACCGGCGGGTGCCGCTGGCGGAAATGCGCGCGCGGGCTGCGGCCAGCCCCGCGCCACGTCCCTTTATCCAAGGGCTGCGCCAGCGCCACCCTGCGATTATCGCCGAGATCAAAAGGGCCTCGCCCAGCAAGGGCGACATTCAGCCGGGACTGGATCCGGCTGCCGTGGCGCAGGCCTACGTCGAAGGCGGCGCGGCGGCCATCTCGGTCCTCACCGACGTTCATTTCAAGGGTTCGCTAGCGGATTTGCGCGCGGTTCGCCGGGCCGTAAATGTACCACTGTTGCGCAAGGATTTTATCTTTGATCCCTATCAGATTTACCAGGCGCGAGCCGAGGGAGCCGACTGCGTTTTGCTGATCCTAGCGATGCTCGCACCCGCTCAGGTCGGCGAATTGCTGGCCTTGGCTGGAGACCTTGGATTGGCGGCTCTGGTGGAGGTGCACGATCGCACCGAGCTGGAGCAGGCCGAGCGGATGGGGGCGGCGCTAATCGGGATCAACAATCGCGACCTGCACAGCTTCGCCACGGATTTGGCGGTAACCGAGAGATTGGCAGCTTCCTACCATGGATCCGCTCTATTGGTGTCGGAGAGCGGCATCGACGGACCGCACGACGTGCGCCGCCTGTATCGAGCCGGGGCGCGCGCCTTTCTAATCGGCGAGAGTTTGCTGCGCGCGGGCGAGCCGGCGGCGCGGTTGGCCCTGATGGCGGGCGCGCTGGAAGAAAGGGACCAGGCCCTTGGCTAACGCACGGCAGTCGGTGAAGGTAAAAATCTGCGGCGTGACCCGAGTCGAGGATGCGCTGGCGGCGTGCGAATATGGCGCGGATTACGTAGGCTTGAACTTTTATCGCGGGACTGTGCGCTGCGTCGAGTTGTCCCAAGCAATCGCAATTCGCGATGCCGTGGGGGGGAAGGTCGCGTTGGTTGGGGTCTTCGTCAATCCCACACGGGCTGAAGTGGCGCAGCGGCTTCAGCAGGTGGGCTTCGACCTGCTGCAAATTTACAGCGACCGCCCACAGATTCGCGAGGACTGGCCGGTACCGGTAATCCATCCGATCGGGTTTAAGGCCGCACAGCCCGGCCCGCTTGCGGCCTTGTCGTCCCCGCAGGATGGATTACCGCGGCTGTTCCTGATCGACCAGTTCGATCCGCTGCGCTACGGTGGCACCGGGCGAGCGATCGAGCTTGACCAGTTGCGCGGCCTGGAACTGGGCCGCTGCTTTGTTGCCGGGGGGCTGAAGCCCGATACAGTGGCGGCGGTGGCTGCGTTGGGGCCGTACGGCGTCGATGTCGCCAGTGGTGTAGAGAGCGCACCCGGAATCAAGGACCGTACGATGCTGAGGAGCTTTATCGAGAATGCAAAGTCTGCCTGACAAACATGGGCGCTTTGGCCAATTCGGCGGGCAATGGGTGGCCGAGACCCTGATGCCGGCGCTGCAGGAATTGGAGCAGGCGTATCGCGTCGCACGACGCGATCCGAGCTTCAAGCGGGAGTTGGAATACTATTCGCGCGAATACATCGGCCGGCCTACGCCTTTATATTTTGCGCGCAATCTTAGTGAGAAGCTGGGTGGGGCCAAAATTTATCTCAAGCGCGAAGATCTCTGTCACACCGGCGCGCACAAGGTCAACAACACCTTGGGTCAGGCGCTGCTGGCGGTGCGGATGAACAAGCCGCGCATCACCGCCGAAACCGGAGCCGGCCAGCATGGAGTGGCCACCGCGACGATGGCGGCGTTGTTTAAGCGTCAATGCGAGGTTTTCATGGGCTCGCTCGACGTGCAGCGCCAAGCGCTTAACGTGTTTCGTATGAAGCTGTTGGGCGCCAAGGTGCGGGCGGTAGATGCCGGCAGCAAGAGCCTCAAGGACGCCCTCAACGAGGCTTTGCGCGACTGGATAACCAACGTGCGCGATACTTATTATCTGATTGGGACGGCGGCCGGGCCTCATCCCTATCCGATGATTGTACGAGATTTTCAAAGCGTAATTGGGCGCGAGGCGCGGCGCCAAATCACGGCGCGGGAGGGGCGCTTGCCCGACCTGCTGATAGCGTGCGTCAACGGCGGCAGCAACGCCATTGGACTGTTCTATCCATTCATCAAAGACGCCCAGGTGCGTATGGTCGGGGTCGAGGCGGCCGGCTTGGGTGTTAGCAGTGGTGCCCACGCCGCCACCCTGGTGGCCGGGAGCGTGGGGGTCCTGCACGGCAACAAGACCTACCTGCTGCAGGATGAGTTGGGACAGATTCGCGAGACTCACTCGATCGCGGCCGGGTTGGATTATCCCGGGGTCGGCCCCGAACACGCCTATCTGCGCGACAGCGGGCGCGCCGAGTATGTTGCGGTGACAGACGCCGAAGCGCTGGCGGCCTTGCAAACCCTGTCGGAGACCGAAGGCATCATCCCCGCCCTGGAGAGCTCGCATGCAGTTGCCCATGTGTTGCGCCTGGCACCCGGCTTGCCGCGAGAAGCGATTGTGGTGGTCTGTCTGTCGGGACGCGGCGACAAGGATATGCAGGGGGTGGCGCGAGCCTTGGGCGTAAGCCTGTAGGCGGCTTCTAGCTCCGGGGTTAGGGTAAGGAGAGCGAGGGATGGTGCCCGTTTTTGCTGCCGGCTGCGGCCGCGTGCGCCCGCTGAGCTGGGTTTTTTTGCTGCCCTGTTAGGGCGCGTGGGAAAGGAGTGAGGATGCAAAGCAACGGACGAATCGCGCGGATGTTTGCCCAATTGCGCGCTCGCAACGAGGCCGCGCTGATTCCCTTTATTTTTGCCGGCGACCCGGATTTGGAACATACCCAGGCCTTGGCACTGGAGTTGGCCCAGCGTGGTGCCGACTTGATCGAGTTGGGCATTCCTTTTTCCGATCCAATGGCTGATGGTCCCGCCAACCAGCGCGCCGGTGCCCGCGGGATGGCGGGTGGAGGCACTCTCAGCGCGGTTCTGGGGATGGTCAGCCAGCTCCGTCAGTTCACCCAGGTGCCTCTGATTCTGTTCGGCTACGCCAATCCGTTTTTGCACTACGGCAGCGAACGGCTGTGCGCGGACGCGGGCGCCGCGGGCGTCGACGGTTTGCTGATGGTTGACATGCCGCCGGAAGAAAGCGGCGAGCTGGCCCAACCTGCACGCGCGGCCGGCTTGGACCTTATCTATTTGCTGGCGCCTACCACGCCGCTTGAACGCGCCCGCCGGATAGCCCGGGCTGCCAGCGGTTTCCTCTATTATGTTTCGGTGACTGGGGTAACTGGGGCGCGCACTGAAGTCGCGGCTGATCTGGCGCAGCATATTCAGGCTTTGCGTCAAGTCACCGAGCTGCCGCTGGGAGTCGGGTTCGGCATCTCCACCCCAGCCCAGGCGGCGCAGGTGGCTTCATATGCCGACGCGGTTATTGTCGGTAGCGTTCTGTCGCAGTTGATCGAAGCCTGCGGCAAGTCCGAGCGTTTGTTGCCCACGGTCTGTGGGCTGGTGGCCGAGATGAAACAGGCGATGCGCGGGGCGCGCGGCGGCGCACAAGTGGCATAGCGCGATGGCGGGTTCTCCACAAACTTCGGCTCAAAACGATCTGTGGCTCAAGTGTCCCTCATGCAAAGAGATTGCCTTTCGCAAGGAAGTCGAACGCAATCTCAACGTCTGCCTGAAGTGCGCCTACCACTTTCGGGTAACCGTGGAGCAGCGTCTGGCAATCACGGTTGACCGCGCCAGTTGGCGCGAGCTCCTGGCCGACCTAGCAATTGGCGACCCGCTGCATTTTCACGATTCCAAACCGTATCCCGAGCGACTGCGCCAGGCGCGAGCGAACTGCGGCCGTAATGATGCAGTTGTGGTCGGAACCTGCCGTATCGGTGGGCAGCGCGCCGCGTTGGGAATTATCGATTTCAAGTTCATGGGCGGAAGCATGGGCGTGGTGATGGGCGAGAAACTGGCTCGCCTGTTCGATTATGCTCGTGCCCACAAGCTGCCCGTAGTGGTCTTCAGCTCCTCGGGTGGGGCGCGCATGCAAGAGGGCATTCTGTCCCTAGTTCAGATGGCCAAGGTGGCGGCTGCGATCGGACGCTTGCGCGACAGCAGGCTGCCGTACGTGTCGGTTTGTTGCGATCCAACCACTGGCGGCGTGGCTGCCTCGTTCGCGATGTTGGGCGATCTCAATGTGGCCGAGCCCGGTGCTCTTATCGGATTCGCCGGTCGGCGTGTGATCGAACAGACCATCAATCAAAAGCTGCCCGATGAATTCCAACGCTCGGAGTTCTTACTGGCCCATGGCATGCTCGACGCGATCGTGCCGCGGGCACAGATGAGCGCAACCTTAGCTAAGTTGCTCGCTCTGTTGCACCGGTGAAATTGGATTGAAGCTTAGCTAACGGTCGTAAAGGTTCCACAGGGGTTCGCTTTTTGCCGGTTGACGCGATGGCGCGATCGACCCTGTCATTTATCGCACGATCGAGCGCAACTGCAGTCAGCTTCGCAAGGTCTCGCGGCACGCGATTTGCGATATCCCCAGCAGTCAGGTGCGCCCGTACCAAGCATAGGCATGGTAAAGGGTGAAGTTGGCAAAATTGCTTGGATAAAGCCAAACGATACCGTGCGTACCCTGAACTTCTTGCGAGGTTGGTCCAACTAAATGAGGAACGTCAATGCTCGAATTGAAAAATTGCTGCCGCTAACGATCCGGCGACTGCTGTTCGTGTTGATGGCGGGTGGTCTCATGGGATGCGGAGCATCCACCGCATTGTTGGGTGGAAGCACTGGGGGTGGTGCCAGCTTGGCAGCCACGGCCAGTCAAATTTCTATTCCCAGCGGCTCGATGTTCACGTTCGTGGGGCGTTCGATTAAATTGCACTATGCCGATCCGGCTTCGTTGTTGGCGGATAGTAGCCGGGTCGAAGCCGAACTGATTGAAGAGCAGTGTACTTTTCACCGCCCGGACCCGCCTTTTTTGGTGCCGAGCTTGAGTTCGCAGAGGGGCTGGCTGTTTGCCGGGCGACTCAATCAGAACAGTCTGTTTCAAGCGCTTGAGTACAAGAGCATTTTCACGTTGGGCCTGACCGGTACGCAACAGCTCAACACTTGGCCGGTCAGCATGGTGAGTCTAGGAGATTTTGGCGACACTTATTTGAGCGATCGACTTCAACTTATTTCGCAAGCCAAACTGTCGCCCGAAGAGGACGAGAATTTATTGGGTGTTTATACGGCCAACGCCGACAAAATTACCTCGATCACGATGCATTTGATTAGAAGCTATAATCCACAGACACAATGCCTGCCGGCGGCTCACCATTTACTCTGAAGGGCGACCGGCCCATTTCATAATTAGACCTCGCGGGGATGCTCGGGGCGCGGCGGCCGGTTAATGGCCAAGCGCAGCAGGGGATAGCGTCGCACGGTCGGTCTGGGGTGGGGTACTTCCGCGAGGTAGGGTAGCTGGCGGGTCAGCCTGGGCAAGCTGCGGGTGGCGCGCCGACGGGCCAATTGAAGTTGCAGCTCGCTTTGCGATTGGCGGTCGTGGTGGAGCAGGCCAAGGAAAAGGCCGTTGGCAATTAGGACCTTGCTCAGGCCGCCGAGAAAGATCAACCAGACCAGCCAGATTCGTTCGTCGAGCGAGTTGGGCGATGAAAGCACCGTCACGGTGCATAAAATTAACGCTACAGTCAGGAAAGCTGCGATAAAAATAGCAATTCGTTGGCGGTCTTTTTGTTCATCGGCGGGCTTGGCCAACGGCCTCCCCGACCGCCTGGCACGCGGGCTGAAGCGAACAATTCTGCTCATGGGTTCGACCCCGAAGCGCTCCTGATTGTGCACTATATCAAGCCAGACTTGCTTTGAGCAAAGCCGCATTGTTGCAGCGGCGACAGCGCACAGGTGCCCGGCATTAGGCCTTAGAAGTGAACCGTCCGCGAGTTCCTAAGAGTTAAACCAGCTGGTTTGGCGATCCTTACGATAGCTTGTAGCCATTTGCACCCAGTTGTATCATCCCGCGTGGCCGTCTCGTAGTGACCTTTTAGGGGGGACCAGTGAGAGCGGTTGACTACTGTCCAGCCGCGCGGCGGCGGCGAACAGGCCTATTTTGGGCCGCGCATATGTTGGCGTTTTGGCTTGCCGTAAACGCAGGTTGTCAAAGTTCAGGAAACTCGCCGACACGCGCTAATGATTATACTACACCTACGCCGGCGCCATCCGATTCGCCGGCGCCCACGTCAGGGGCAACTGCCATTTCCACGCTGACAGCCACGGCGACAGCGACCATCGCACCTTCGGCCTCGACCCCAACGCCGTCACCGTCACCAACCCCAACGCCGTCACCGTCACCAACCCCAACGCCGGTCCAGCATTTGTACGTCACCAATGCGGGGGCGCTTGGGGTTTACCTGGCCAATCCGACCGCCGATGAGCCACCGATAGCCACGGTAACCAGCGGCCTGACCCGACCTTATGGCGTGGCGTTGGACAGTTCCGGAAAGATTTACGTTGCTGACAGCGCGGCTGACACGGTCAACATTTACCCGCCGGAACCGCAGGGAAACGAATCGCCGACGGTGACGATTACCCAGGGTCTGTCGGGGCCAACGGGGATCGCGTTGGATGGCAGCGGGAAGATTTATGTCGCCAACGAATTGAGCGGCGCGGTGCAGATTTACGGTGCCAATCCCAGTGGCGATGAACCTCCCGAAGCGACTATTACTCAGGGACTCAGCGATCCAATGGGGTTGGCGGTGGGTCCGGACGGTAAGCTTTACGTGGCCGACTACGGCGGTTGGTTGGCGATATACCCGGCCAATGCGGATAGTGGTACCGCGCCCGCCGTGGTGATCAGAAGTGAGCTGGGTACCCCCGATGCGGTTGCACTCGATCCGGCCGGTAATATTTACGTCGCTGACGCCAGCGGCTCGGTTAACCTATACGCAGCCGATCCTATCGGCGACCAGCCACCGCTCGTTATGATCACAAACTCGCTTCTGATTCCCAGCGGGGTTGCCTTGGACGCAGGCGGCAAAATTTACGTTTCCGATGTCGATGCGGACAACGTGAAGGTCTATGCGGCTTCTCCACGGGGCGACGAACCGCCGTTGGCGACGCTTGTCACGGCGATCAATTTGCCGCTGGGGGTCGCGGTTGGACCATAGCCCCGCTGTGTTCTGAAACTTAGCCAGCTACGGTCGATTGCCTCAGCGGCGAGGATTCTAGCCTTGCGTGAAGCGCGAGATTCCTGGCTGCGTAGCGCCGGTCCGCGTTGCTACGGATAAGCTAGGTCAACGGTGCGGCTGGGTGCGGTCTCCGGCATTAAAGTGGCCAGGGTTAAAATCGCGCCTACGCCAACCACACCAAGGCTCAGGAAGCCTATCCGAAAACCTTCGTGCTGGACCAAGAAGCCGGCGAGCAGGTTGCTGGCGGTAGCGCCGCAGGCGATTGCGGTAGCCAGTGTGGCTTGCAACAGGTTGAAGCGGCCGGTTCCCCGCGCCAAGTCGGCGGCAACGATCACCAAAAGCACTCCGAAAATTCCCGAGCCAACGCCGTCTAGAATTTCGCCTGCGATTATGAGGCTGGGTTGGTGAACAAGCGCGAATAGCAGGGCGCGCAAGGGCAAGCTGGCGAACCCGATGAGAAAAATTGGTTTGCGACCTATCCGGTCGGCGGATCTTCCAGCCAGCACCGCGATTGGGGCCATCGTAAGCTGGGATATGAGGATGCAAAGCGCCATAAAAAGGGCAGCGAAGGAGTGCTCGCGACTGGAGACCATCTCGCCCGCCAAAGGCAACATCGCCGCATTGGACAGATGGAACAGCACCACGCTCAACACCAAGATTAGGATTCGCCGGTCCTTGAGCAATGCGCTGATTTTAGCGATCTGCAGTTGGTCGTGGAGGTTGCGACCAGCCTCCCGGGCCAGTGCGTGATCGATATCGTTTTCGCGGATTGCCAGCGCCGATGCCATTACCACCAACGAGGTGGCAGAGGACAAATAGAAAACATCGGCAAAACCCAAGAAGTGGCCCACCAGGCCGGCCATAAGGCTGGCAATCACGGTGCCGGCGTGATTGAAGCCCTGATTGCGGCCGGTACGGCGAGCGAAGGCGTGACTACCGACGATGCCCAAAGTAAGTGCGGCGATCACCGGGCCGAAAACCGCCATGGCGATGCCGATGAGGGTTTCGCCTGCGCATACGCTGAGCAGATCGCGAGCCAGCGCGATCGCGAGGCAACCCACTCCCAGCATCAAAGCCGCGCTGGCCGCCAGCAGGCGCTTGGCGCGCAGCCAGTCTACCAGTGCTCCCGCTGGCACCTGAACAACCAGTACGGCGAAACTTTGCGCCGACATGACGAGGCCGATCCGACCCACGTCCCAATGCTGTTGAGCCCGCAAATAACTGGCGACGAAAGGTCCGACTCCGGACTGGAGGTCGCCGAGAAAAAAATTGAGGCAATCCAAAGCGAGAAGGCTTTGCCGATTGTCTTGCGCCGGTGCGTGCAAGGCCGCATCCGCCGCCGCTTCGCCATCCACTGAGTTACAACTCTCCGATCGGCCGCGCGAGCCATGCGCGTCATCGACGATAAGTCGACGCTGATGACGGGATCCTATCGGACGATATGCGCGAAAGGCAAACTTGATAAACCCAACAGGCTCAGCCGGCAAGCAGGCCGTCGGCCAGCCAGCGGTTAAGCATCGCGTTAATCGCGGCTGCGTCCATATCCCCGTCGCGGTTGACGATCTCGGTGCACACTTGGGCAAATGGCGCACCTTGCTGGACGAGCTGCAGAGCGGCGTTTTCAGCCGAGTTCAGCTCACGAAAGTATACCACGTCGGATTGGCGCCAGATCAGCAGAATACATGGGCGAGCTTCGGCCGAAGCATGCGGTTGTTTATCAAGCTGGCTCAAGATGTCTCCAACCGTATATGCGAGCGCCTCGATCTGCAGCGCGGGGTGAGTGTGCAGGACGAGATCTGGCCACTGGGCGGGCGTCAATGTGCGCAAGTCCGCCAGGTTTAGGCATTGCGCATCGGGCGCGTGAAAGACTTCAATCAACGTCCGCTCAAGTCGGGCAAGATCGGACAGGTAGGGTGGAAAGCGCTGGGCGTGCGAACGGATAAAATCTGGCATTAGCCGGCCGGCGTGGAAAACCGAAGGCGTGCTAGGAGGATGAGCGCTCAGGTAAGCACGAACGAGGTCGCTCATCGCCGTTTCCCCGATCACTTGAGTGCAGGCCGGATATTCCTCGCACAAAATGCGGCGCAGGCGCTCGAAGTAAGCTTCGGCGTAGATCCCAATCCTGGCCCTGGGCGGTAAGCGATCATCACCTGCGATAACGTCGGTGAGTTCTCGCTTGAAGATGGCGCGGGCCAGCTCGGCCGGCTCTTCACCTGGTGTGGCAGTGATCAGACGACACAAACCGAGTTGCAGCTCACGCAGATTCATTGCGCTTAACGCGCTTGGATGGTCGCAAGCTCGGCAAACGGAGAGCTTTGTCGGGAGCGAGCATGGTTGGCTACCCGGATGAGCTCTTCCAGCGTCGGCAGCTTGTCATCCCATTCGATCAGGGTGGGGAGCGGGCCCAGTCTGGCCACAGCATAGTCGTAAAGCTCCCAGACCGTGGCGCAAATGGGCTGATCGTGGCTATCGAGCAGGTAACTACCAAAGTTGGAATGACCCGCGAGATGATACTGGATTACGCGCTCGGCCGGGATGGCATCGATATAGCGGTGAGGGTCGAAGCCGTGGTTGAAGGCGTTGACGTAGATGTTGTTGATGTCAAGCAAAATGGCGCAGTCGGCTTCTTCCGCTACCGCACGCACAAAGTCCCACTCCTCCAGCTCGCTGCTACGCCAGCTCAGGTAGCTGGAGATGTTTTCCAGCGCGATTGGCTGTTGCAGAATGTCCTGAACTTCGCGAACCCGGCGCGCGACATGCGCGACCACCTGACCGTGGTAGGGGAGAGGCAACAGGTCGTGGAGATTGTGCCCGCCAGCGCCGGTCCAACATAAATGGTCCGAGATCCAGGCGGGATGGAAGCGCCGCGCCAAGTCCTTGAGCTGCTTCAAGTAGGCCTGGTCAAGGGGGTCGGAGGATCCAATCGACAGCGACACACCATGGCAGACGATCGGATAGCAGGTGCGTACCGATTCCAGTACCGCCAGGGGGCGACCGCCGGGTACCATGAAATTTTCGCTGATGATTTCCAACCAATCAATCGCCGGATGGGTTGCCAGCAGCGCCTCATAATGTTGCCGGCGCAAACCGATCCCGCATCCCAAGGCGGGGAATTGTCGGCGGTCCATTGGTTAAAGAGCCAAACGCCGGCCGCCTGCGGCTCTCCCAGGTGCATTCTCGATGCGGGCAGATACGGTCTGTAGCATCAAGTGCGTGAGGTTTATAACCATGGTAGGGTCGGCTCGTGCGCGACGCGAGCCGGCGTGAATCATCAGGAGGGTTTGCCGCCTTTGGTCTGACATTCCTTCACCGAGGAGGTGAGGATAAAACCTTGCCCTTTGCAGGAGTTCTGTCCAGGTCCTGGGCTAGTCGCGGTTTTGCACGCGCTCTGTCCGCTGCAATTGTTAGCACCCATGCATTTCACTTGAGCTTGTTGACTCTTGCTCCCGGTCGATTGGGCCAGAGCAGGGCCGCCAACGACCATCAAGCCGACCGCGGTCGCCAGCGCGGTCCCCGCTAGTAAAGAACCTTTCATGATTGCCTCCTCAGTTAAAACCGTCTGGCGCCTCACCAGCATCCGACGCGTGGCGCACAGAGCGCAAAGAGACGTGTTCGCTACTTGTGGCAAAACCGCGCGGCTCCTTCAAGCACTCCAAAAAGCTTGGGATTATACTTGCGACCGCGCAGCTTTCCTTTTTGAGCTCCTCCATCTGACCAAGGAGGCCTTTCACGGAGAATTGCTAAAGATATCGAGTCGAGCCTCCGTGGCAAACCATGGGGCGGTGGTGCGGAGGGTTCCTAAGCCTGCTACGAATGACCATTAGCAGCCTTGCTTGGGCCTCCAGCTATCGAAGAAGGTGGCTTGCTGGTCTCTCGGAAAAGCTCCGCTACGGCAGTGGGCGGCGTGCCGCTATCGGCAAAACGACCTGTTACCAGGACCGTACCATCCTTAAGCAGCGTCAGAGTAGGCTTGTAGCGCCCCAAGTCCATCTTGCCGGCGGGAGAAAAATTTCCGGTTCTGGGGTCGTAAAACTCCGCCGAGGCCATATCCACGCGCTGGCCTCGGATGGAGATCGAGCCGCCGACAATAAGCAATCTGCCGTCGGGCAGGGTGACCAGCGTAGCACCTTCGCGCGGAACCATCATGCTGCGGGACGGGCCGAAGCGACCCGTTGCGGGGTCGTAAAGCTCGGTGCTACGCAAGGTTCCCTCCGCGCTGCTTCCCCCCAGGATTAAAACCCGGCCGTCAGGCAGCAGGGCGGCATCATGGGATTGGCGAGCGGTCATGAGGTGGTCGGTAGGGCTGAAGGTGCCGGTTTTGGGGTCGTAGATTTCAGCGCTGTTGAGAAAGTTGGAGCGATTGCTCAAGCCGCCCACGATCAGCACCCGCCCGTCCTTCAGCAGAGTCGCGGTATGATAAGCGCGAGCGTCGTGCAACTCGCCTTTGGTCAAAGTGAAGCTTCGGGTCTGAGGGTGGTAGATCTCCGCGCTAGCAGAGGTTTGGTTCACACCCTGGCCACCGATGATCAGCACCGTGCCGTCGGGCATCAGGGTGGCTGTGTGCCCTAGGCGTGCCGAGTTCATCGGATGGATCAGAGTGAAGGTGCCGGTTTTGGGATCGTAAAGCTCCGCTTCCTTGGAAACGGCGTGATTTTGCAATCCGCCTGCCAACAACACGGTACCGTCACGCAGGAGCGTGGCGGTTTGCCCACCGCGCGGATGGACCAGCTTGCCGGTGGCTACCCAATGGTGAGTTTGGGGATTGTAAATCTCGGCGCTGTCCAACTCGGTTGGACCACCGCTGTCGCCGCCGGCTACCAGCACCTTGCCGTCATTGAGCAAGGTGGCTGATTGCCCCTCGCGCACCGCTGTCATCGCTTCGGTGATATGGAAGTTATCGGGTTCGTCGACGTGCAACTGCATCGGTTCGGCAATCAGTTCGCTCCGGGGATGGAAGGCGGCCCAAGCGAACCAATAGCCGGTATAGGCGGCCACATGTTTGCCATCGAGCGCGACCCCCGCGGTTCGGCTCTTGGGATCGAAGACAATGTCGTAGGTATGCCCGTCCAAGGTGGTATGGATCGCCTTGCCGCTGAACTGCGAGAGGCCCGCAAAAGGAAAGGCCTGAGGTTTTCCCTCCTTGGACAGGATGCCCAGCACCATGGCTTTGGCCGGCAGGCGCGAATCGAGTTTACCGGTAGCGAAGGGCGGGGTGGAAGATTTCTCCAGGGCCGCGAAAGGATCTTTGGCATCCACGTCCGGTCCCGCCATCACCAGGCTATCGGGATGAAACTTGTGCCAGATTTCCCAGCTGGTCACCACGCTGGGTAGCACCGTCAAGATATGTCCTTTGAGCGCGCCACGGATCGCGCTGCCTTCGATTTGCGACCAAAGGCTGTGCGTCTTATCGTCAGAGAACACCAAGTTGTCCTGGTAGAGATCGTCTGAGGCCTCGAAATTGACCGCCTGGTCGTCGATAGTGCGGCTAAAGACGATCGCGCTTTCGGTTAACGGGCAAAACGTGACCAGCACCGGCTGGTCGCCAATCTGGTCATTGACCACCTCGTGCTCGGCCAACAGATTCAACGGATAGGCGCGCGGCTGATGGTTTACAACCACGCCTATGATCCGCTCCTCCGGCTTGGGCGCCTTGCCCTCGCCAGCCGCCACCATCGCGGGCGAGCTCAGGGTACGAACCGCACCCGCCGGCAAGCCGTCGGCTACCAGACCGCCGCCTGCAGGGAGTCTGATCGCCGGACTTTCGGTCTGGGCGGAAAAGCCCGAATCGGCTCGTCGGTTGCAGCCGCCAACCAGCCCAACCAGCAACAGACCCGATATGATGAGCGCCAAGTTGACGCAACGGGCGCTTGATCCTTCGTTATCCGAAAAATGGTGATTTTCGTTCATGGTAATCTAATTGGCGCCCGGTTGGATTTATCCTTGGGCCACGACGCCGAACCATTCCTCAGTGTGTCACGACAGCCGGCGGATTTGAAGACGGCATGGCGAAGGTGCTGACTTGATGTTATAGCGCGCGAGGCATTACTTTATCAGGTTAGTTTTAGCTTCGATTTATCACGCGAATGCGATGGCGACTGACAGGGCGCGCCGGTGAGCGCCGGGAGGGGGAAATTCCAGGCTATGACGGAGCGGGGCGAGACAGAACGGGACTTTGTGGATGGGCTGATCGAGCAATGGCAGCGGGCCAGTCCAAGTTTTGACTATAGCTGGTTCGGTTTCGTGACACGGGTACAGCGGCTGTCGGTCTTCATTAACGCCATCCAAGAAAACTTTGCTCGGGCTCATGGCCTCAAGTATGGAGAATTCCTGGTGTTGGCCGCCTTGCGCCGCAGTATTCCGGAGTGTGCGCTGAATCCCACCGAGCTATTTCGCTCCCTGCTTATCACTTCGGGCGCAATCACCAAGCGGGTGGATCGCTTGGTTGGGATGGGACTGGTCGAGCGGCGTGCGGACCCCGAGGATCGGCGCGGAGTGCTCGTTTATCTGACGGCGCGCGGGCATCAATTGTGCGACGAAATGATCGCGACCAGCTTCGCTCAAGACAGCGCCTACGGGCGAGTAAAGAATTTCAACGAGCAGGATCGCAGAGATTTGGCGAATCTGCTACGGCGGGCGTTGATGGCCTTCGAGCAGTGCGACTCGACTGCGGCCAGTGAACGCAGGCGCGCTGAAGTGCGTTCCTCTCCCCCACGCGAGCCGGACAACACTTAAGGCAGCACCTTTAGGTTAATGTCAGGCTAAATGCGGCTTAAACCTCGCGTGCCACCTGCCCATCGACCATCGTGGCGATACGGTCGCGAAACAGGGAAGGTGGCAGATGGCCGAGGAGCCGGCGTGCGCTGTGGGCTTGTTGCGCGGCGCGGGCGCGCGCTTCTCTTAGTATCTCGGGCGCGCTGACCAATTCCAAGGCCCGCTGGAAACCCGCCCCATCCACCGCGCTACCGCTTTGGAAGAGGTTGCGCAACTCCTCCGAACGCTCCACCCCTAGGACGACCGGCAGCGAGGGAATGCCGGCGCGCAGGTCCGAACCAACTGGTTTACCGATTTTGGCCTCCGGCCCCACCACGTCGAGCAAATCGTCAACCATCTGAAAGATCACGCCGATTTCTGTTCCCAGCTCGCCCATCCAAGTGACCAAGGAGAGCGGAGCGCCGGCCAGTAGGGCGGCAATTTTCCCTCCCGCCCAGAATAGGGAGGCGGTCTTGAGCTGAATTACGCGCCGGTAGTCGTCCAGGGTGATGGCGGGATTAAAGCGCAAGCGTCCCTCCATCACTTCACCTTCGGTCAACTGAATGCAGGCCTCGGCTGCTATCCGGATAAGCTCCTCCTCAAAGGGGCCGCACAGCTCGAAGGCACGCGAGAACAGGAAGTCGCCGGCGACCAGGGTAGGGCCCAGGCCGAAGCGCTTATAGGCCGACGGTTTGCCGCGGCGCAACTGGCCACCGTCGATAATATCGTCATGTAAGAGAGTGGCGGAATGAATCAATTCCAATGCCACGCAGACATCGACTGCGTCCCGCAAGCGGCTGTCGTCGCCCCCACACGCACGGTACAGGAGCAAAATGAAAACTGGGCGCACGCGCTTGCCGCCGCCGCCGACCAGGTAGCGGCAAATTTCGCTGATGAACTGCTCACGACAATCGAGCAGACCCAGCATCCGCTCTTCCACCGCCCGTAATTCTGCTTCGACCACCTGCGCCGGGTTTTCCGCGCAGGCGGCGCTCTGGTCGGTAGTGATGGGAATGGAGCTTTGGAGCCGATTTAAGTTAGCTGCTTTAGGCATTGCAGGTACTATCTGAACAAATCTGCTTCCGCGGCGCGAATCAAGGCTTTGGCGCTTCCCGCCGCCGGCCGGTAGCGATAGCCTCGTACGAGCACAGCCGGGACGGCGCTGGCTTTTTCCATCAATAAACCGGCCGCGCCAGCCAATTCGTCGGCTACCGCGACCACCGTGTGGGCCAACTCGCGCCCGCCCAGGTCGCGAGTGCCGCGCAAATCCAACAGCGCTTCCATGCCAGCGATTCCTAGGCAAAT
Source organism: Candidatus Binataceae bacterium (assembly GCA_035294265.1). Classification (NCBI taxonomy): domain Bacteria; phylum Candidatus Binatota; class Binatia (SeqCode); order Binatales (SeqCode); family Binataceae (SeqCode); species Binataceae bacterium (SeqCode). The sequence goes on along the minus strand of DATGLK010000068.1, from coordinate 14,487 downwards.
TTCGGTGAGTCCCTCCCGCCAGGGACGGCCAAAGGTATCGCTGACGATCACCGCGACCTCACATCCGCACCGCCGCATCAATTCTTCGCGCAGCGCCGCCGCCGAGCGATCAGCGTCTACCGGCAACAGGATTGCGCGCTCTTCGGCGATGGTATTGGATACGTCCAACCCGGCATTAGCACATATCCAGCCTGGGCCCGTCTCCACGATTAACACGCCGCGATCCATTCGCACCACCCGATTGGTATTTCGCAGCACCAATTCGACCACGCGCGGATCCTTGCCCCAGCGGGCCGCGTGGCTGCGTGCCAGCGCCGAGGGTTCGACTTCGCGCAGGTCATAGACCCGCCCTTCGGCCTTGGAAATTGCCTTTTGGCAGACCACCAGAATGTCGCCTGCCTGCAGTCTCAGCGCGGCTCGCTCCAGGCCGTCGATCAGCATCGCAGCCAAGTCGTCACCGGGCGTAATAAGCGGGAGGCCTTCCAGCGCGGTCAGGGTGAGTGAAGCCATTGCAGCCAAGCCTACACGTTAAGCGCGCTTAGGACCACGCTTGCTAGGTTTGCGGCGCGCGCGGGGTCGCTCATGATGGTATCGGTGACCACGGCGCGCAGGCCCAGGGCCTGGATCGCGCCGAGCAGACGATGATCGGCCTGGTCGAGCACGAACGTCCCCACGCAATCACGATAAAGTTGGGCTACGCCCAGCGCTGAAACCGGATGGCCAAGACCGCGCAACATCTTATCGGCCGGTCCTTTCAAGGCCTTTCCCCCCACGATTGGACTGATCGCGGCCACCCGCTCGCGCACCCGCACCAGGGCTTGGCGCAGCGGCCTTAGCGCTAGAATGGGGCCGAGCGAGACGAAAGGGTTGGAGGGGGCCAGAATGATGGCGCGTGCCTGCTCGATTGCAGCCAGTGCGGCGGGCAAGGGACGCGCGCGCTTGATGCCTCGCCAGTGGATGCCTTCGACTTGGCCGCGGAAGCGCTCGCGCACGAAATACTGCTGAAAGGGCCGTGGTCCGCGGCCGCGCACGGTGACAAAGGTCCGCACCCGATCGTCGCTCATCGGCATGACCGCGCAGCGTAGCCCGAAGCGGCGGGCAATCTCCGCGGTAATTCGGCTCAGTGGCCAGCCTTGGCGCAGGCGCTCAGTGCGGAACAGATGGGTTGCGAAGTCGCGGTCGCCCAAGCCGAACCAGGCCGGTCCGTAAAAGCGCGCCAGTGCTGCCAGGGTGGCAAAGGATTCTTCCTTCCAACCCCAGCCGGTCTGCGCATTGACGACGCCGGCCAACGTATAGGTCACGGTATCGAGATCGGGCGAAACGTGCAGGCCGTAAAATTCCTCATCGTCTCCGGTGTTGACGATTATCCTGAGCCTGCGTTGATCCAGGGTGAGCGCCAGCCCGCGCAGAAATTTAGCCGCACCCACTCCCCCGGCAAGAATCGTGATGGTCGCTTGAGAATTGGATCGGCCGTGCCCCATTGGGCGCTCTCTTTCCCCGAAGTTTCTGGTACAGGGTATCGCGTTGCACCGCCACGCGCCCCATCCGCGCCGCTAGCTGCTCGATTTCGTCCACCGCCACAAATTCGCCTTCTTCGCCTCCGGCTTGCGCCGTGATGCTTTCCTCCATCAGGGTGCCTGAGAAATCATTGCACCCGGTCTTAAGGGTCAGGGCCGCTAACTCCAGCCCCAGCTTGACCCAGGAGGTTTGCAGGTTGACGATCCAAGGCCGCAGGTAAAGGCGGGCGAAAGCGTATAGGCGCAAGTCGTCATAGCCGCGTGGCTGCGGCGAAACCATCCCTTGGCGGTACAGCATGGTGTTGGTATGTACGAAGCGTAGTGGCACGAACTCGGTAAAACCGCCGGTGCGCTTCTGGATATCGCGCAGCAAGGTCAGATGGTTGACGAGATGGCGGGGCTGCTCCAAATGGCCGTACATCACGGTGCTGGTGGTGGGCACGCCCAAATCGTGGGCGGTGGTAATGATTTCCACCCAAGTCGCCACGTCCACTTTCTTGTGACTTAGAATTTCGCGGACCTCGTCGTCCAGAATCTCGGCCGCGGTACCCGGGATAGAACCCAGGCCGTGCTCGCGCAGCATCCCGATATACTCCCGATAGTTCATTCGGGCACGCCGCGCCCCATACAGGATCTCCATCGGCGAGAAGGCGTGAACATGGATTTGCGGAAAGCAGCCTTTGATCGTATCGAGCAGATCGCGATATTTGAAGGCTGGCATGTCGGGATTGATTCCGCCCTGCATGCAGATTTCGGTGGCGCCGCGGGCCACCGCGTCCGCCACCTTGGCCAAGATAGTGGCGTCGGAGTGATCGTAGGCGTCGCTGTCAAGCCGATGACGCTTGAAGCCGCAGAATTGGCAGTTGACGAAGCAGACGTTGGTGAAATTGATATTGCGGTTTACAACGTAAGTGACTTCGTCGCCGCAATCGGCGCGGCGTGCCCAATCCGCGCATTTGATCAGTGCCGCCAGGTCGTTGCCCTGGCTGGTGTAGAGCGCCAGGCCCGCTTCCGGATCGATTTCGCCCCCTGCCATTGCCTGCGTCAGTATCGTGCGAATGGCGGGCGTGGCGCCTGCCAGCATTCGCTCCAGCGCGGCGGCCTCGATCCCGTTGACGTATTCGCTTAGTTCAGCCACGTTCACAGGCTTTCTCCCGACGCCATAAAGGCGCCAACCAGCGGTAGCAACTCGGGGTCAATCCAGCGCGAATTAATAAATTCGCGGTACACCGGCAAACGCGCACGCAGGGTGAAGCCGGCTTCGGCGCAGCGCGCACCCAGGGCCTCCAGGTGAGGCCAGGGCGCCTCGGGGTTGACGTAATCGCGGGTCAAGGGCGAGATCCCGCCCCAATCGTTGATGCCGGCGCGCAGGAAAAGTTCGATGTCGTTAGGCGAGAGGTTGGGCGGCGCCTGCACGTTCATTGCTGGTCCGAGGACCAGCCGAGCGGTAGCGATCGCACGGGCCATTTCGTGCGCTTCGGGCTCAGGATGGCCCGCCATTGGGATATCTGGTTTGGCGCGGAAGTTTTGCACGATCACTTCCTGAATGTGACCGTAACGAGCATGCAGGTCACGAATCGCGATCAGACTCTCGGCGCGCTCGGCGGCGTTCTCACCGATTCCCAGCAGAATGCCGGTGGTGAAAGGGATGCGCAGCTGGCCAGCCTCTTCGATCATTTTCAGGCGCAGGGCCGGCGCTTTATCCGGAGCCCATTGATGGACTCCACCGCGCCCTCGCAGGCGGGGCGAAACATTTTCCAGCATCAGCCCCATGCTGACGTTGACCGGCCGCAGCATCGCCATCTCTTCTCGCGTCAGTACCCCGGCATTGGTGTGCGGCAACAAGTTTTGCTCCAATGCCCATCGGCAGGCCTGGCGCACATAATCCGCGGTGCTGGTGGCGCCCAATTCAGCCAGGGTGCGGCGAAAGCCACGAAAGGCGAGCTCGGGCTTGTCGCCCAGGCACATCAGCGCTTCGCTACAACCCATTGCGCGCCCGCGGCGCGACCATTCGGTGATCTCCGCCGGGGTCATGGTCCAGGCTCCCGGCTGCCCCGGATCTTTGCGAAAGGTACAATAAGTACAGCGATCGCGGCACAGGTTGGTGACCGGTAAAAAAACCTTGGGCGAATAGGTCACCACCCGTCCCTTGCCGCGATCGCGTAGTTCGCCAGCGGCTGCCAGCAGATGGTCGAAATCGCACTGCTCGATGAGTGCTATCGCATGGTCGAGATGCAATGGCAGCCCAGCCAAGGCTCGCTCCACGGCCTGCACGGCGGCGGGAGACGAGTAGGTTGCTGGAACGGTACTGAAAGCAGGCATAGATACTCGGCATTTTATAAGCTATCGGATAGCGACAGGCAACCGGCGTTTCGCTGGCCGGGTGGTCGCGTGCTCCGGTAGCCAGCGCTTTCAGAAGTAACAAAGCGCGCGGATTTTAGCATGAGGGAATCGAAGCGCGATTTTCCTGTCGCGTCGCCACCCGCTGCATGGCCAGATAGCCCGCCATCCCGCCTACCATCACGCCCCCGCCGGCGATCGCGAAGGCGGCCCACCAAGGCAGAAAAGTGTGCAAACCCATGATCAAGGCGCCGAGCAGGCAACAGCCGCCGGCCAACAGCGCGCCGATTAGCAGGACTTGGCCGAGGGCACGATCGACAATTCCGATCAGCACCTGCCCCAGGTTGGCTTCAAACAGCCGCGCTTCCATCTGTAAGACGTGCGAAAAGTCGTCCAACACGCGTCCCAACAGACTTGACCATTCGGGTTCGCCGCGGTTGCGAGAGGCTGCCGTCGTTTCCTCATGTTCCATGGACCACGCTCCTAAGAGAGGTCGGCTCTCCGCGTCTATAGTGCCGCACCCTGGAGTAACAAATCCGTAAGGTCGAGTTCACGTTTTTTCGATCGGGAAGACGTGCAGTCTGGAGCAGAGTACGAGAGTTTTGACGGCCTGCGGGGGTCGCGTTTCGGCCGTTATAGGTCAGGCTTCCCTTTGCGCAAGGAAAAGCCAGCCGCGGCGCCCAACAGCAAAGCGGCCAGTGGGATCAGAGAATTGGAGCTCAGGCCCATCACAAAGCCGCCGGCGCCAGCCAGTCCCAGGGCCGTCAAAGGGCGGCCGCGGATCAAAGAGTCGACATCGAGTTGGGTTTCGACCTTGCGATTGACCTCCTGCAGGGTCTGCGAAAGGTTCTCGCGTGCCTGCTGCAATTCGTCCTCGATCTTTTCGATCTGTTCATCCGTCATTGGGCCCTCTGCCTGCCGCTGGGACACGATTTCCTGTGCGGTTACCAAGCGGTGCTTTGCCTCCAGCCTGCCCAGTCCGGGATCCAAATTTCTACAAAAATCTCATCTCATGGTGGCGCTGACAAAGCCAAGAGGTCAAGAAATTAAGTGCGCCTGGGGCGCTGAGCCGCGCACCTCAGCTTTTGCCGACTCCAGGCTTGGGCTAGTGTGGGGAATTGGCAGTCGTTCGAGCGGTTACGGCCAACCAGCTTGAGGAACCTGCGCAGGCGCGCTGCGGCCCGGGGCAATGCGGGAAGCAGGCCTGAGACCGTTTGCATCGGCTGCCGGACAGGAGGGCTCAATGGCATCCCAGGCAACCACGCATGCCGAAATTCCCGCTCGCGTGGAGTACGAGCTGCAGCTTTATTACTGGATGAAACTTATCCGGGGGTTTGAAGAGCGGGTCTCACGACTGCATCGCCAAAACAAAATTCTGGGTGGGGTCTATTCGGGCGCCGGACAGGAGGCGATTGTGGCTGGGATTTGTGCGCCGCTGCAAAACGGTGACTTCGTCGCTCCGCTGCATCGCGACCTGGGAGTCTTTTTGATTCGCGGGGTGGAACCCAAGGTTCTCATGGCCCAGCTCATGGGTCGGGAAAGCGGGCTGTCGCGCGGCAAGGATTCGTTTTTGCATGCAGGAGACCTCTCGCGCGCGATTTTCGGTTCGACCTCGATGCTGGGCTCCTCGCTGCCGGTGGCGGTGGGCGCGGCCCTCAAGTTCAAAATCAAGCGCGAAGCGCTGATCGCGGTGGCCTTCTTTGGGGAAGGCGCGTCCTCGCGCGGCGACGTGCATGAAGCAATGAACTTCGCCGCGGTGCACAAGCTCCCCGTGCTGTTCGTATGTGAAAACAATCGCTACGCCTACTCCACGCCGCTGGAGAAACAGATGGCGATCGACGACGTCGCTGAGCGGGCGGCGGCCTATGGCTTTCGCGGCTACGTCAGCGCGGGGAACGATTTGCTGGCGGTGCTGGAGTGCGCCGAGCGGGTGATTCAAAAAATTCGCGCCGGGGAAGGGCCTGCCCTAATTGAATGCAAGACCTATCGCTACCATGGCCACAGCGAGCATGATCCGGCGCTTTATCGCAGCCGCGAAGAATTGCTCAAATGGGAAAGTCGCGATCCGATTCAGGGCTTCGAAGTGTACTTAGAAAAGACCGGTCAGGACGTGCGCCGCTTGCGCGAGCAGACCGACCAGAAGGTAGCGGCAATCCTTCAGGAGGCGGTCGAATTCGCTGAAAACAGCCCTTTCCCCAGTCCCACCCAGGTACTCGAGGATCTCTACGCTACCCCGGTGGGACGGAAGGCCAACGGCGGCAGGAGTTAGTCGATGGAGGCCACCTATCTAGAAGCGATCAATCAGGCGTTGCACGAAGAGATGCGGCGCGACGACACCGTCCTGATGATGGGCGAGGACGTGGCCGAGCTGGGCGGCGCCTTCAAGGCCACCGTGGGGCTGTTGGAGGCCTTCGGCGAGGAGCGGGTGATCGATACTCCCATCTCCGAATCGCTGATCGTGGGCGCGGCGGTGGGCGCCGCCGTAATGGGTTTACGGCCGGTGGTGGAGATGCAATTTGCCGACTTTATCTCCTGCGCCTTCGATCAGATTGTCAACATGGCCGCCACCGTGCGTTATCGCCACGGCGGGCGCGCGCAATGTCCAGTGGTGGTGCGCAGCCCCTCGGGCGCCGGTATTCACGGCGCAATTTTCCATTCGCAAAACCCCGAGGCCTGGTTTACCCGAGTGCCCGGGCTCAAGGTAGTAGCACCAGCCACCGCGTTCGACGCCAAGGGAATGCTCAAGAGCGCTATACGAGACGATGATCCGGTGATCTTCTTCGAGCACAAGCGCTTATATCGCAGTATCAAGGAGGATCTGCCCGAGGGCGACTTCACCGTGCCCTTGGGGATAGCCGAAGTTCGTCGGCCCGGGCGCGACCTGTCGATCATTACGTACGGCGGCACGCTCCATCAGAGCCTGGATGCGGCCCGAATCGTCGAAGCCCAGGACGGACTTTCGGTAGAAGTGGTGGATTTGCGTACCCTGCTGCCGCTGGATCGCGAAGCGATCCTAGACACCGCGCGCAATACCGGCAAGGTACTGATTGTGCACGAAGACCGCCTGACTGGGGGGATCGGAGGAGAAATCGCGGCCTTGATCGCGGAGCTGGCCTTCGAGCACCTCGATGCGCCGGTGCGACGGTTGGCGTCACTGGATACTCATGTTGCTTTCAGTCCGCCGCTGGAGGAGGCGATCCTGCCTAACACCAACAAGATAGTCGAGGCGATTCGCAGTTTGGCGAGCTATTGAGAGGCGAACATGCCGGTTGCATTGGTGATGCCACAGTTGGGCGAGAGCGTGGTGGAAGGAACCCTGACGCGCTGGCTGGTCAGAGAGGGTCAGCGGGTCGAGCGCGACCAGGCGATGGCGGAGATTTCCACCGATAAGGTGGACACCCAAATCGAAGCGCCGGCGGGCGGAGTGGTAATCCGTTTGCTGACTGCGGAGGGACAGACAGTAGCGGTGGGCACCGAGTTGGCGCTGATCGGCGAAGCGGCGGAGCTCGCGCCCGCCGCCAGCGCGACACCCGCTGCCAGCGCCGCGCCCGCCGCCAGCGCCGCGCCCGCCGCCAGCGCCGCGCCCGCTGCGCCTGCCGCCGCGGGTGGTGGCGTGGCGCGCAGTCAGGCGGCGCCCTCAAAGCCTCGGCGCTTTTCTCCGGTGGTGCTTAAGATGGCCGCCGAGTATCAACTCGATCCCTCCCGCATACCCGGCACCGGCCTGGGCGGGCGAGTGACCAAGCGCGACCTCGAGCGTTATCTGACCGAGCACGGCGAGGTCGCGGCACCAGTGGCCGCGGCGGGCGACGGTGCGCCGTCACCCGCCGCGCGTCCGTCGCCAACAGCATTGCCGCAAGTTTTTCGTCCACCAGTTTACCAGCCACAGGCGGACGACCAGATCGAACCCTTTACCCGTCGGCGCAAAATCATCGCCGAGCACATGGTGTTCTCCAAGACCCATTCCCCACACGTCGGGACCGTCGCCGAAGTGGACATGACGCGAGTGGTTAAGCTGCGCGAGCGCCACAAGCAGGATTTTTTGCAACGCGAGGGGTTTGCGCTGACGCTTCTGCCGATCGTGGTAGCGGCGACGGCGCGGGCGTTGCGAGAATTTCCGCGAATCAATGGTTGCGTGGTGGGAGATTCGCTGGTCATTCGCAAACAGATTAACATCGGCGTGGCGGTGGATACCGAGGCTGGTCTGGTAGTTCCGGTCATTCGCGATGCCGATCAGAAATCAGTGCTGGGACTGGCGCGCGAGATTAACGCCCTGGCGCGTGGTGCGATTGAGGGTAGTCTCGGGGCCGACCAGCTTGCGGGGGGCAGTTTTACGGTCACCAACCCCGGTCGCGAGGGTAATCTGTTCGGCTTCGCGATTATCAACCAGCCCCAACTGGGCATCTTACGCATGGGCGAGATCAAAAAGACCGCGGTGGTGATGGATCTCGACGGCGCCGATGTTATCGCCGTGCGCCAGATCATGTACCTGGCGCTCTCCTACGACCATAGGGTAATTGACGGTGTCTTGGGCAATCGTTTTTTGTTTCGAGTGGGGCGGATTCTGGAAGCCGGCGAATTTACTATTTGAAGCGCCTTGGCGGGCGAAATAAGGGTCGACACCATGATCAGCGTCGATGAAGCATTGAAGATCGTTTTGGACAGCGTCGCCCCACTGGCAGTGGAACGGGTACCGTTGCTGGACGCGCGGGATCGCATACTGGCCGAGCAGATTTATTCCAATCGCGATATTCCCGGCTTCGATAACTCCGCGATGGACGGGTTCGCGGTGCGCGCCGCCGATCTGGCGGGCGCGAGCGAACGCACGCCCAAGGCGCTGCGCATTACCGAGACAATCGCGGCGGGAGCGATGCCGACCACGGCAGTGACGGTAGGCAGCGCAGCTCGCATCATGACCGGGGCGCCGATTCCGCCTGGTGCCGATGCGATCGTGCCGGTGGAGCGAACCCGAGTTGCGGGCGCGGTCGTACAATTTCTGGCAGCTCCCGAGGTGGGCGAGTTTGTGCGGCCCCAAGGAGAAGATCTGAGGGCCGGGCAACTTGTGATGGGGCCGGGGCGGCGACTGAGTCCCTCCGATATCGGAATGCTCGCCTTGGTTAACCGCCCCATGGTCGAGGTCTGGCGGCGGCCACGGGTGGCGCTGGTCGCCACCGGTGACGAATTGGTTGACGCCGATCAAGTTCCGACCGGAGCCCAGGTGGTTAATTCCAGCGCCTATGCGCTGGCGGCGGCGGTCGCCGAGGTTGGCGCCGAGGCTAGCATTTTGAAGATAGCCCGCGACGATCCCAAGGAGATCCGCGCTCGCCTAATCGAAGCTTCGGCTTTCGACGCGATTTTCACCACCGGCGGCGTTTCAGTCGGAGACTTCGATCACGTCAAGGGCGAGCTCGATCGGGTCGGGATGAAGACCCTATTTCACGGCGTGGCGCAACGTCCGGGCCGGCCATTGAAATTCGGTCTGATCGGTAGCTGCCCAGTCTTTGGCCTTCCCGGCAATCCGGTCTCTACCTTGGTCTGCTACTACCTGTACGCTCGGCCGGCGTTGCTCAAGATGGCGGCCCATCAGCAGCTGCAATTGCCTCGGGTCAGCGCGCGCTGCATGGTCGATATCCGATTGGCGCAAGGTCTGACAGTTTTCATCCGCGTTACGGTGCAGCGGCGCGATGGCGTTTACGAGGCCACTCCCACCGGCGCGCAAGGCTCCAACTTGCTCGGGTCCCTGGCGCGGGCAGAAGGGCTGCTGGTGGGGCCCAGCGATAAACTCAACCTGCGAGCGGGCGATCAGGCTGAGGTTTTATTGCTGCCGTCTGCTGCGGTGGGCGCTGAGGCCGAGTAGGTGCGCGATAGCGCGCCGCGCCGCCGCCACAGCCATTGACCGACCAGGGTCGCGCCGGCGCCGAACAGCGCCGCGCCGATTATCACGGCCGAAACCTGGAGCTGGAGCTTGGCTGCGAAGGGCAGTAGCTTGATCTCGATTGGAGCCAGACGAAAATTCTCGGTCAGAACGTAGGCCACCCACAACAGGACGATTACCGCGACGATGAATTTGGGGTTTTTGAGCAGGGCAGGCACGGCCTCGGTCCTCGCAAAAGCTGTTTCGAGCTTGTACGCTTTAACCAAAGTTGTCAACGCGATTAAAGGGTGAGTTTCGCCCGCACTCCCGCTGCGTCGCACCTGCTGTTTATGAAGTTTAAAATCGGACAAGGCTTTGACTTTCACCCCTTGCAGACGGGCCGGCGCTTGGTCCTAGGCGGCGTGGAAATTGCCCATGAGCGGGGCTTGCTGGGCCATTCGGATGCCGACGTGGCAGCCCATGCGCTGGCCAACGCGATCCTAGGAGCACTGGGCGAAGGAGACCTGGGACGCCATTTCTCCGATCGAGATCCCGCCTATCGCGATGCCGACAGTCTGGAGCTGCTGGGCGAGATCTGGCGGCGGGGTCAGGCCGCTGGATGGCAGATTCAGAATGCCGACGTTACCGTCTTCGCCCAGCGCCCGCGCCTGGCCCCTTACCTTGAACAAATGCGCGTGCGATTGGCCCAATGCCTGGGCTTGCCAACCGCCGACCTTAATATAAAGGCTTCCAATCCGGAGGGCTTGGGGGCATTAGGTCGTGAGGAGGGGATGGCGGCGGCGGCGGTCGTGCTGCTGGCGCGGGATTGAGATTATCTGTTCACCTGATGTGAACGATCAGGAACTTCTCAAACCTGAGGCATCTGCTCTTTTTATCCTTTTTGGTCTTTTACTCTTTTCCCGATGGCTTTCGCATGAGATACTATAGCGTGGCCTGTGGCGACTGTCGGCCGCGAAAGACTCTCGAATTCATCAAGGCAAACCGATTGTGGCCTCAGAACAAGCACCGACAGAACGTGACTATGTCGACCAGATAATCGCGCGCTGGGCCCAGGCTTGGCCGGAATGGGACATGTCGGTGTTTGCGGTCACCGGCCGCATCAGGTTGTTGGTGCTATTGCTGGATGCCGCGTTGGCGCACGTAGGCGAGCGCTATGGGATAAAACTAGGCGAGCTAGAAATCCTAGTCTCGCTGCGCCGGCGAGGCGAACAATGCTCGGCTACTCCCACGGAATTAGCCGAGGAAGTCTGGATCACCGCGGCCTCCATTACCCGCCGGATAGATCAGCTCGTCAAGTTGAAACTGGTTGAACGCGAACGTGACGTTTTGGACGACCGGCGTGAAGTGCTGGTGCGCCTGACCCAGCGCGGCCGGGAGGTGGCGATGGCGGTGCTGGATGAAAGCATGAAGGCGGAAGGCAGGCTAATCCAGCGTCTGGACAGCCAAGCGCGCCAGGGTCTGATCGATTCGCTACGTGAGCTGCTATTGTCGGTTGAGGCACCCGCGGGAATCCCGCCGATGCGGTTGTTTCGCGGAATCCGCTCCTCGGGGGCCATGATTGCGGCCAAGCTGGACCAATCCAAGGGCTGATTTAGCCGCCCGCCCGCGGACGGCGTCCGGCATCGAGCAGTAGCTCGCGAACCGCGGCCTCGGTATTTTCCATCGGATGCCAGTTTAGGATTTCGGCGGCGCGGCGGTTATCGGCCAGCGTATGGCGGGCGTCGCCCGGGCGCGCCGCACCATGGCGGGTTGGGCCGCCGAACAGTTCGGCGATGCGGTTGATGGTGAGATTGCGCCCCTGGCCGATATTGATTGCGCAACCATCGGCCCGCGCGCAATCCATCGCCAGCAGGTTGGCGCGCACCACGTCCCGCACATGGGTAAAGTCTCGGCTTTGCTCACCGTCGCCGTGGATTGGCAGCGGTTGTCCCTTAGCCCGGGCGCGCAGGAAAACGCTCATAACCGTGACGTAGGCACCCTCGCTCGCCATCCGCGGACCAAACACGTTGAAATAACGCAGGGTCAGAGTCTGAAGGCCGTAGAGCTGATGGAACAGGCGGGTGTATTCCTCGCCGGTCAGTTTCTGGAGTGCATAAGGATTAAGCGGATTGGGCCGCATCTCTTCGTGGAGCGGCAGATTCGGTTGGGTGCCGTAAACCGACGAAGAGCCGGAAAAAATCACTCGCCGCACGCGTTGAGCGCGAGCTGCCAAAAGCACATTGAGGGTGCCCACGACGTTGACTAGGTGGGTTTCCAATGGCTGTTCGATGGAGAGCGGAACGCGGGGTAGGGCGGCCACGTGGAAAATGCAATCCGCTCCCGCGAAGGCGGTGGCCATCGCGTTGAAGTCTCGGATATCGGCCTCGATCAGCTCGGCCGCGGAATTGACCTGATCACGCCGACCAGTCGCAAAATTATCGATTACGCGCACTCGCCGTCCGCTGGCCAGTAGCGCGTCGGTGAGATGGGAGCCGATAAAGCCTGCTCCGCCAGTAACCACTACCGTCGAGTTATCCACGTCAGCCCGGTTCCATTAGCGAGCGCTCCTGGCGCCACGCGGTGTAGCTGCAAGCACCATCGCAGCAAGGTTACTATCGCCAAGCAGCGGACGGAACAGGGAGTTGAGACGGTTTGGGGCCGGTACCAGGCAGTTTGCATGGCCGCGATCTCACCAAAGGCAGGCAAAACCGAGGGCGGGCGGAGCCAACGCAGTCGTGTGTGGGACCGAGGCCGGCGCTGCGAGTGGCACGATACGCCAGCGGCCGGGCTGCAGGGAATGCTCTCGGTGCAAGTGCAACAGCAGTTCGGTAGTGGCCCAACCCAGCAATCCGCCCGCCAAAACGTCGGAGAACCATTGTTGGTTCTTAAGCCGCGTGACTCCTTCCAGCGCCACCAAGGAATAAACCGGCGCCGCCACGTACCAACGATTGCCGTAGTACTCGCTGATTCCGGTGGCCATCGCGGTCTCGATCACCATGTCGTTCGAGGTGAACGACCGGCTGTTGAAGCCGCTCGGAGGATGGAAGAACTCAAGATGGCTGCTGGTCTGCGCCGGGCGCAATCTGCCGAATCCGGCTTTGATCCCGAGGTTGAATAGCACTCCCATCCCGGCGGCCTCGGCGCCGGTCAGTAGATCGTGGCGCAGGCTGACGTTATCGGTGTATAGCCCGTAGATATAGAGCAGGCCCAGCGCGGAGATCAGCGTTGTATAGCTGAAATTTTCCATCACGTCGTGATCACTACGCGAGAGATCGCGTAACTCGCCATGCATCGTCTGGTCCAGGGCAAACGAGCCGCCCCACAGCGCACTGGCAGCGCCCAGCGCAAGGTAGAATCGGGATTGGCGAAAGGGACTATTGGGAGAGGTGATATAGAACGGTGACAGGCCGATATCTTCGAGGTCGAGCTGTGCATTATTAACGACGTAGCCGGCGTCGGCCAGCAGTTCGCCGACTGCTGTGGGATTGGGCGATTGTGCTTGCGCCGCGCCTGTGACTACCATCAGCAGAATTACCGCGCATAGTGAGCATCGAGACGCCAACATCGGACGCCACCGCTCAGGCGGCCTGAGCCGCTTGAGGTTCTGTACGATTCGATTGTGCCATCAAGCTCCTCGCGCCAACAACCTAACGCGGGGACAGCGCAGTGGAGCAGCAGAAATTCAAGGAGCTGATCAAAACTCAACTCGACAAAAATACTTTCCCGTCAAGCCGTGAAAGTCAGCGAATGGATCGTGGTAGCCAAACGCGGCTTGCCTTCGCGCTGGATCTCTTTCCAGGGGTGTTTTCGCATACCCGACTTTGATCTCTTCCGCTGTGGCAACCGTGGCAGGATGCGGGGGCTGCTGTCCGACGGGCATATCAAAAAATACGATTGGTCGGCATTTCCGTTTAAGCATCTTGTTGCTGTTTAAAATAAGAAATGCGAATCTTGATGCACGCCGCAGGAGTGGGAGGGAATTTTTTTCAGAGTGATCGGCACCCCACCTTGCCCGCGCCTTAACGGTCCCTGACTTGGTGCACTGCGCGCCGACGCCAGCCGTACACCAGATGGCCGCAATCGCATCCTCGGTGTATCGCGAGCGCTGTCACGGAGTCTTGGCGTTCGGCCTTTTGGGCCCGAAATTCCCGCGTCAATTCTGGATCGGGTCAGCGCTGACTCCTAGCCGCTTCTGCCAGGCCGTGTTGGGCACAATCAGCTATTCAACGCTCCGATTCTCGGCATCCGGTCAGTAGCTCGCGCTGACAAACCTAGATACCGCCGCAACGCTGGCCGGATGATCAAGCCATTCCCGCTGCCGGGCGAGACTTGCCAGAGGAGCTGCATCGCTCCAATCACTTAACAGGTAAGCTAAAGGTCACCGAGCTTTGCGGAAAGAAAATTATAATTCAAGATATTTGACATCTTTAACACGTTATATTATAGATTCGCGCTTACAGCATGTAGAAGATTAGTTTTACAGCAAAGAGATGCTTAAAGACGCGCTTGCGACAAATTATAGACTTTGCGGGAAGGTATTCATTTTTGTCGCACCTAGCTGCACCAACGTCTGAACAGGAGAGGGAGTCTAGGATGGCAAAAGAGCGCGCGAGGATTAAATCGGCCGGTGCCGTGGCTTTGTTGTTCAGCGTCATCGGGGGATTTGTGTTGTGTGGCGGACTGCAAGCGCATCGGCAGATTGCCGCTGCGGCTTTAGCGGAAAATCCGCCGGTGAGTTATCTGAGCTGGCCGCCGGCTCCGCCGGATATGCAACTCCAC
>DATGLK010000067.1 GCA_035294265.1 Candidatus Binataceae bacterium | reverse complement strand
CGGCCCCGGCCGGCTAAGAAATCAAGCCGTGACTCAAGGGGCTGACCGAGGGCGGGAGGAACGGGGCACAAAGCGCGGCTGACGGTCCATCAGGTCTTGATAGCCAGGACCCATGGCGCGCTCCTCGACTCGGATGCGGGCTGCCAACAACGGTATATGCATCAGCGAAAAGCTTAACGCGGTGCGCCAGCAGCCGTGGATCAAGGGTACTGCGACGATTTCCAGGGCGACCGCCAAATAGTTAGGATGGCGAATCCAGCAGTACGGGCCGGCGCGCACCGGGGCTAGGCCGGGAACAACCAGAACGCGGGTATTCCAGCGCGGCCCCAAGGTCGCGATTACCCAAGCTCGCAACGCTTGTGCTAATAGCGCTACTACCAGGGCCAGCCAGCCTAGCCAGCCGGGAAAGGGCGGCCGAAAGAGCACTGTCTCGGCCGCGCAAGAGACAAAAAATAGGCAATGAAATGTCACCATCAGGCGATGCACGCCATGTCCGCTCTCCACCGCGCCGCGCGCCAGCGCCCAGCGTCGATTGCTGGCGGCCCGCAACAGTTCGCTTAGCCGCTCGACCGCCAGCAGAGCAAGCAGTACGAGGTAAACCTTCAGCGACATTAGCCTCGACGCTTTCTCCGGCCTTCTGCCTGAACGGTTTGCTTTTCCACTATCGCCGGGGCTGCTATATCTGAAGCGAAGTCATGGCACGTCAGCAAAGCGCTAAACTCACAGGCGCTGCTCGCGCGCGGCGGATGGACCCGGTGACTCAGACTCATCGGCGGTTCGTAGCCGCCATGGAGCGCCGGCTGGCAGAAATCGATGAGCCGGCCCGGAGCGGCTATCTGACCGTGATGGTATCACTGTCCGCCAAGCTGGAGGTGCCCGGCAAGCCTATCAGCGAGATCGTGCGCGAGTTGATGGCTGAAGCCGGGCCGTTGCTGTTCAGCCTCATGCGTGCGCCCTGAACGCTATTCCTCCTCTAGCAACGCGTAGCCAACTTCACTGTGAACGGCCAAGTCCAGCCCCTCGCGCTCCATTTCCGACTTGACGCGCAAGCCAACGGCGGCGTCGACCAGTTTGAGCAGGATTAGACTGCCAATGGCGGCAAAACCAATACTAGCCAACACGGCGATCGCCTGGAGCAACAGCTGGCGTGGGTTACCCGCCAACAAGCCGTCGGCGCCGGCGGCATTGACCAATTTGCTGGCGAAGATGCCGGTCAGCAGGGCGCCGATACTGCCGCCTACACCATGCACCCCAACCACATCGAGAGCGTCGTCGTAGCCGGCACGGAACTTAATGCCGACAGCATAGAAGCAGACGACCCCGGCAATCAGGCCGATCATTAGCGCGGCCACTGGCGTGACGTAACCCGCGGCCGGGGTAATGGCGACCAAACCGGCCACCGCGCCACTGGCAACGCCCAGCACGGTGGGCTTGCCCCGTGCCGCCCATTCGCTCAACACCCAGGCCAGGGCGGCGGCCGCGGTCGCAGCGTGGGTCGCCATCATCGCCGAGGCGGCCAAGCCGTTGGCAGCCAGGGCGCTGCCTGCATTGAAGCCGAACCAGCCTACCCACAGCAGACCCGCGCCGGTCAGCGTCATGGTCAGGTTATGGGGGGGCATCGGTCGTTGGGGGAAGCCTATGCGCCGGCCGATGACCAGCGCCGCAATCAGGGCGGAGACTCCCGAGGAGATATGAACCACCGTGCCACCGGCGAAATCCAGCGCCCCGAGCTGGTGAATCCAACCCCCGTTGCCCCACACCCAATGGGCCAGCGGATCATAGATACAGGTCATCCAAAGCAGGCTGAATGCGATAAAGCCACCAAAGCTGATACGCTCGGCGAAGGCGCCGGTAATCAGCGCCGGCGTGATGACTGCGAACATGCATTGGTAGATCGCAAAAGCCAAGTGCGGGATGGTGGGCGCATAGGCAGGATTGGGCAACGCGCCTACCCCATTGAGCCCGGCCCACGAAAAATCCCCGATAAGTCCCCAATGGTCAGGACCGAAGGCCAGGCTGTAACCGAACAAGACCCATTGCACCGATACCAAGGCGGCCAGAATGAAACTCTGCATCAACATCGACAGGACGTTCTTGCGCCGCACCATGCCACCGTAAAACAAGGCCAGACCAGGGGTGGTCATGAGCAACACCAGGGCGGCCGAGATGAGCACCCAGGCTGTGTCGCCGCTATCGATTTTACCGCCCCCACCCTGGGCCCAGGCGGTTCCTCCAAGGCCCATCAGCAGGCCTACGGCGACCCCCATCGTGCTACCTTTCCGCCCCATTCAGTGACCTCGCAAATCGCGTAATTTAAGGGTTAATTCCTGTCAGAAGTTGACGCCCCGCTCAAGACGGCCACGGCGTGCGGCCCAAACTCGATTTTTCGTTGCGCTGCCCCGCCGTTGCCCCCATGCTGGATAGCAGGGTACGAGCGATACTCCTTGCAGCAGGCCCGTTTGTGCCTTCGTCACCGGCTTCAAGACGGGCAATCCGACACCAGGAAGGAGCCAGAAAAATTGGCACTCACCAGCGGCATCGTCTGGCCGACGATAGCGTTGGGATGGTACCATCCAGCAGCGGCCTTCGAAGCAGGATACCGTACTCGTTTCGCTTCGCAGTGGCTTTCTGCCGCCTTTCCGGCGCTGCTGGTAGCGTTGGCAGGCGCATTGCTGCTGGCACTCTTGAGCGGCCGGGGAAGGCCGTGGATCCTGTGGCCGGCCGCACTGATTCTTCTAACCTGGGCTAGTTGGTGGAGTTGATCAGGCGGAAACCGCTCGCATAAGCGCCTTTTGGGCCCGTGCATCCGTCGTTGTCAACCTCCTCCCAATCTCAGCCGTACTGTTACCATGAGATTTACATTCTGCGCCTCAGCGGGCAGCAGCCCCCAAGCAACAGCTTGGCATTCGAACACCGTGCTGCCGTTGACTTCGCCGCCAGCACGTGCGGCCGGAGATTTAATGCGCACCGCCGGCGGGTTGCGTCTATACCGCTGGTTGCGCCGGTTTTGCCTGTTAATTCTGATTGGTGCGGCCGGCTGTGCCGATACGCTGCCCAATGCGCGGGCGAACATTCGCGCGATCGCCGCGCGCGCCCATCGATTGCCCCAAATTGTCAATTCCCAGGAACAGCCGCTAACGCCTGACCAGCGCCAGATGCTGCTCGAGCAGATTGAAGCTGAGGGCGCGGCCAGCCCCGAGCTGCTGGCTCATCTGCCGCTGCTGGAAGCGATCGGGGGCGCGCCGCTGGCGATCGGCAATCGAGTTACCTTGCTGCAAAACGGGCCGGTAACCTATGCGGCGATGCGCCGGGCTATCCTGCAGGCTCAGCATTCGATCAATCTGGAAACCTTCATCTTCGCCGACGATTCGGTAGGGCGTGAATTTGCCGCCCTGCTGATGGATCGCAGCCGGCACGGGGTGCAGGTCAACGTGATCTATGATGCCTTGGGCTCGCTCACCACCTCGCAGTCGCTGTTCGACCAGATGCGCGCTGCCCATATCGCAGTCCTGGCCTTCAACCCTATCCGGCTGCTCCGCCATCTGCCCGGCCGCTCTCTGGAGCATCGCGACCATCGCAAATTGCTGGTCGTGGATGGACGCTTGGCAATTACCGGCGGAGTCAACCTGACCAGCGACTACACCCACGGGTTTTCGACCAGCGGTCGGCCGCGCACGGGCAACGGCGACGAGTTGTTCTGGCGCGACACCGACGTCGAGATTCAGGGACCCGCGGTGGCCCAATGCCAGCAACTGTTCGTCGATACCTGGTTTCGCCAAACCGGGAAGTTGCTGCCCCGAGCCGAGTACTTTCCCACCCTCCATCGCCAGGGTGACGATTTGGTCGAAGTAATCGGCAGTACTCCGGATGCCCCCATCAGCGCTATCTACCTGACCCTTCTGGTAGCGATTCACAATGCTGAAAAGAACGTGTGGATCACCGACGCCTACTTCGTCCCCGACCATCAGTTCGTCACCGACCTGCGCACCGCGGCGCGACGCGGCGTGGACGTGGAGTTGGATCTGCCGCACATCACCGACCATCCCGTTGTGCTTTACGCCTCGCGCTCCCATTACACTTCCCTGCTCAAGAGCGGGGTCAAAATCTACGAACGCACCGGCGCACTGCTCCACGCCAAAACCGCTACCATCGACGGAATCTGGTCCACGGTCGGGTCGGCCAACCTGGACTGGTGGAGTTTCGCTCGCGATGACGAGATAAATGTGGTGGTGCTGAGTCCGTCCTTCGCACAGCAGATGGAGATGATGTTCAAGGCGGATCGCGAGCAATCCGAACAAATCCAGCTCGCCACTTGGCACCACCGTCGACTGTGGGAACGAGCTCAGGAATGGCTGGCACGTTTGATCCAACCGCTGTTGTAATTTTCGCACCTCGCGCCCGGCCAATCAGACGAAAAAGGCCTTAGGTTAGGTCGTAAGCCCGCACCACCTGTGTAGACAGCTTCTGCGCTTGCCGATCGTCCGGCGCGTGAGGGATGACCGCGCAGCAGAATGGCAGACTATCGTGAATTAGGTAGGACGCGCTCGTCGGTTTTTTTTTGCCGGCCATGCGCCGGCGTTCTGGTATGCTGAGTTAGCTGGAGCGGCCGGTACTACCAGCGAGGAGGTGGTCGCTTATGCCAAAAACCCGTTATGGCATCCTTTTGTTGGGGATATTGATGCTCGTCAGCCCGACACTGGCTCATGCCCAGGGCAGCGCGACTGCGCGCCCAGGAGCGTTGGGCGAAGCGGAAAATGCGATCGACGACGCCGCACTGACCACTAAGGTCAAAACCATTCTGGCCACCAATAAAGTGACCAGCAAATACAAATTGCACGTCAGCTCCAGTCGCGGCGTGGTCACTTTAAGCGGTCATATCGGCTCCTTGAGCAATGCCCATTATGCCGTCGCGCTGGTGCGCAAAATCAACAGCGTGCGCGGGGTAAGAAACCATCTGCAGACGCCGTAACGGGAACCAAACGGCTCACCGCCAGACCGTTGCCAAGGGCACTCGAAGCGATTTTATCAGCACCGGACCGTCACGGCCTGAGCGATAGGTCAACTCGCGAGCGTGCCAGAGCCTGCCTGGATACAGGCTGGTAAGTCCGCGATAAGGACAATCGGAGCCCTCACAGCCGCGGGCCGGCGGGCAGCCGAAGCGGACGATTTGCCCAGCTACCAACGCCAGAGTGCCCGTAAAACGACCGCAGATCGAACCGTCGGTCAACCCGACCATAAAGGGGTATGGCCGGCCTCGCGCCACGTCGGGCGCAGGCAAGGGCTTGGTTAGCCGCAGCAGAAAACCCGAACCAGGCCGGCTCGGATCGGCGTCGCAGGCCACGGCGCGATTGCCTGGGATGAGAAAGCAGGGATCGAAGATTTCGTTGCCAGACATACAGCGCCAAGCATCGGACCGGTTGCTGGCGATGGAGTTGGTCCAGCAGGAACCGGCGCGCGGCGCGCCACTGGGCATCGCCGGCTGGTAATGCAACACCTTCGTTTCAGCCAGCCGGGCGTGGGCTGGGGGCAGTGCTAGCGTCAGCCCCGTCGCGACCAAGACCAAGATGATCAGGCGTAGCGCGCAGGTCCTCATAACGCCGCCACGAAGGCTACGGTCCTACCGGAAAGCCACGGCCTAGTAGTAGTCGACCGGATCGATCCGGCGTTTGGCGCCCCAGTAAAATAGGATGTTTTCGGTTAGTCCTTGCCAAGTGAAGGGTCCGGGCGGCATGAGCAGCCGCTTAAACATCGATTTAAGCGAATAGAATTGCGTGGTACAGCGCCAGACCCCCTCTTCGACTTCCTGGGGCGAAAGGTTCTTGGGCACGAACATGCAGCGGAAGTTGTTGGTATACATATCCGCGTCAGGAATGATTACGCGTCCCTCGTTTTCGAGCTGAGTGCGCATCGGGGTCCCTTTGCGCGGAGTAACGGTGTTGAAAAATGCCTCGGGCGCCTTGACCTCGTGCAGGAATTTGATTGTGTCCGCGAAGATTTGCGGATGATCGTTTTCCAACCCAAAGAGAAAGTTGAGCGAATAATAGATCCCATACTTGCGCAGCTTGGCGAGCAGGGTCTTGTACTCTTTGGCGTGATTTTGAATTTTGTTCATCGACAGCAGGCTGTCCTGGCTGATCGATTCCACTCCGATGTTGACGTGGAAGACGCCGGCCTTGGCCGCGAGGTCCAACAATTCGTCGTCATGGTTGGAATTGATCGTCCACAGGCAGGAGAAGCGAATGTTGAGCGGGGCCAGGGCGCGGAACAGCTCGCGCGCGAACTTGTGCTTGCCGGTGATCTGATCGTCGATGAATTGAAAGCGGCGGATGCCAGTAATCTGGATATTTTGCTTGATTTCCTCGACGATGTCTTCAATCGGGCGGGTGCGGTAGCTACCGCCGTAGAATACCGGGATTTCGCAAAACGCGCATCGATAGGGACATCCGCGGCTGGCCTGAATCGGGATACACTTGAACAGATAGCGATTAAGCTTGAGCAACTCGTGGCGCGGGCGCGGTAGCTTCTTGAGATCGTGCAGCTTGTCCGCCTTGTAAATCGATTTGAGCTTGCCATCCTGCCAGTCGCGCAACAAATTTTCCCATACCAAGTCGGCCTCGCCCTGCACCACCGCGTCGGCATGCTTAAGCGCTTCCTCGGTTTGTAGGGTGGCGTGAAAGCCGCCCATCACCACCGGGATTCCGCGCCGGCGAAATTCATCGCCCAATTGGTAGGCGCGCAGCGAAGCCCCAATCGTGGTGGTCATTCCGACCAAGTCCCAGCCGCCGTCAAAATTGATGTCGTCCACCCGCTCATCGCACAGGGTGACATCAAAATCATCAGGGGTCGTGCCCGCGATAAGCGGGATCATCAGACCCATGATCAAGCGCCACTTGGTCTTGTGCGGGGTACCATCCAGGTGCACCGTGGTGGGTTGCACCAGTAAGATACGCGGCTTTTTACTCATGACTTCTCCCCGAGACGTAGACCGTCACGACCATTTTGGAGCGTCTGCCGCCCCGTCCTCCAAAAACTTGAAATCCAAGCCTATTTGATAGTTACAGCTCTCTAACCGTCTTTAACCGGCGCATCAGGAGCACTGCTCTCAATGGTAACCAATCGTTAAACCGCTGATAAATCTACTAGACCAATCGGTCAGGCGAGGCAAGAGAGCGCATTAAAGCGACCGTCCGCGCGGTCAATAAATGCGTTTTAAAATTCTCTTAACCGATTGTCCGGCTCCTGTGCGGGCTGCTAATCTGCCCGCAACGTGGACCGGATCGATACCCTGCTGTTCGATTTCGGCGGGACGCTCGACCTACCAGGCGAGCATTGGTTGGACCGCTTTCTGGTTCATTACCGCGCCGCCGGATGGCGACTGGAGCGCCAAGAGCTGGATCCGGCTTTCGCCTGGGCTACGGCGCAAGGTTATCGCGCGACGCAGGCGTTACGGGAGTGTGACTTGAGTTCGCTGGTCGAGCGGCTGGTGCAATGGCATATCGAGGAGTTGCGCGAACGGCTACCCGCACGTTTTCCGGCAGGTTTCGTTCCAAGCCAAATCGCCGTTCCGTTCTGTCACGCCAGTGTTGCCGGTATGCTAACCAGCCGCCTTCTGTTGGCCGAGCTAGCACCTCGTTTCCATTTAGGCGTAGTCTCCAATTTTTATGGCAATCTGGAGCGGGTGTTGGCCGATGCCGGTATCCTGGAGCTGACCACGACAGTTATCGATTCCTCGCAAGTGGGGGTATTCAAACCCGACCCGTATATTTTCGCCCTCGCTCTCCAAGCATTGGGTGCGCGGGCCGAGCATACCCTGATGATCGGCGATTCGTTGACCAAGGATTGCGCCCCTGCGCGCGCGTTGGGTATGAAGACGGCCTTGGTAACTGGAGCGCGCTCAGCTTGCGCTGCAGCCGCCACGGGGGCCGATTATGTAATAGCGGATCTGGCCGATTTGCACAGCTTGCTCGGAGACTGATGCAAGGAGCAATCCTAGCGGCCGGACGGGGCGAGCGCTTGCGCAGCCCCCAAGCCGACCTGCCCAAGCCTTTGGTCGCCCTAGCCGGCCGGCCGCTATTGTGGCGGCAAGCCGACTCGTTGCGCGCCGCCGGCGCCCAGAGTGTGGTGGCGGTGATCAACTCGGAAACCGCCGCCGCAGCCTCCAAGTTGCGGTTGGCGTTACCCCAAGGCTTGGCACTGGTCGTGCGGGATACGCAAAACTCGTTGGAAACCTGGCTGGAATTAGGAAACCATCTGGCCCCAGGATGGTTTGTGGCAGCCACCGTCGATGCAGTTCTGGCGCGCGCCGAGATGGCCCGGTTCGTGACCCAAGCGCAGGCGCAGGTGCAGCAGCGACCGGCCCTGGCCGGAGTATTGGGCGTGGTCAACTGGCGTGGTGATTCGCGCCCGCTGTTCGTAAGCGTGGGCCAAGAGGGCATCGTTACCGCGATCGGAGCGCAGGCCGCTATGGTGACAGCCGGAATATATTTCTTCTCCACCCGCATCTTTGAATATCGCAATCGCGCCGCGGGAATGGGCGCGCTGCGGCAATTTCTGGCCGCCCTTATCGACTGGCGTGAATTGATTGGAACGGTCCAAGTCCACAACGTGATAGACGTCGACGAGACTGCCGACTTAGCTGCCGCCCGCCGGATGGTCGCTGCGTTTGACGAGGAGTGACGTGCGGGTCCTTGGGATCTATCGCGAGGCGCGCTTTTCACCGGGCAAAGTTGAAGTCGATGCGGCCATTCTGGATGCCGCGCTCGCGCATTTGGCACACCAAGGTTGTGCGGTGACGACCATCGATGGTGCCGAGCTGGAGTCCAGCTCGCACACACCTGCAGGCGCCAACTTGATCTTGGCAATGTGCCAGAGCCGAGCCGCGCTGAGCGGCTTGGAGTTGGCGCAGCGCGCGGGCACCATTGTAATCAATCAAGCGGCGGCGATTCGCGCTTGCTATCGCGATCGGATGGGGCCGATCTTGCATGCGGCCGGAATTCCGACTCCGCCCGGGCGGCTCGTCAAAACCGACCTGAGCCCAACGCAAGCGGCAGCCGCGGTAGCCGATTTCTCGCTGGCAAGCGGGCTGTTCGTCAAACGCGGCGATCTGCACGCGCTGGCGGCCGACGACGTTACTCGGATCGAAACCCTCCCTGCTCTGCTCATGGCGATGCATCAGTTAGCCAAACGTGGGGCAAAAAAGGCCTACCTTCAAGCCGCAGTCGAAGGTAAGGTAGTTAAGTTTTACGGCGTAAGCCGAAGCTTTTTCGAAGTTGTCAACGGGCCTGAGGAGTTGCGGTCGAATATGGTGAACGCGCTGGCCCAAGCCGCGCAAAAGGCGGCGGCCATGCTGGGGCTGGAGGTTTGGGGTGGAGACGCAGTAGTAGACGAACATCGCTTCTATTTGATCGATTTTAACGATTGGCCCAGCTTTGCGGCGGTGCGCGAACGAGCGGCAGTGGCGATTGCAAACCACGCGATGAGCCGTATAGATAGCCTCAGGAGAAGATAGACCTTAATGGACGTGGCACAGCCTCGGGCGGCCCTTGCGGCCGACCTACCCTGCATCAAAACCCCCGTTCCGGGGCCGGCCTCACGCAAAATTTTCGAGCACGAAGAGCGCCATCTGGCGCCCGGCCGCCAACGTATTTCGCAGTTGGCCGGGGTGGCCTTCAACCACGGCAACGGAGCTACTCTGACCGACGCCGACGGCAATGTCTACGTCGATTTCTTTGCCGGCGTCGCAGTCGCCAGCCTGGGCCACGCTCATCCCGCGATGACCAAGGCATTGGCCGAGCAGGCTAGCCGCCTGACCGTTGGCACCTTCGCTACCGCTCAACGCGCCGAAGCCTTCGAACGCCTGACTGCGGCTGCGCCCGCACCGTTGCGCCGAGTCCATCTCTACAGCGGTGGCGCCGAAGCGGTCGAAGCCGCCTTGCGCCTAGCCCGCTCGGCCACCAAAAAGCATGAAGTGCTGAGCTTTTGGGGCGGCTTTCATGGCAAAACCGGAGGCGTCCTAGGGATGGTCGGTGACGAGTCCAAGCAAGGTTATGGACCACTGCCCGGGGGTCGCTACCTGGTACCCTACGCCGATTGCTACCGCTGCGCGTTTAAGTTGCAATATCCGAGCTGCGGCCTGTTCTGCGTGGAATTCGCCCGCAAGCAACTCAAGCATTCCAGTGCCGGCGCTTTGGCCGCCGTGCTGGTAGAACCGTTTCAGG
>DATGLK010000066.1 GCA_035294265.1 Candidatus Binataceae bacterium | reverse complement strand
CGCCGACGGCGCGGGCGCCGAGGCGACGATATGGTCGATGGGTAGTTCCACCTGCACGTTCCGGCTGGTGGCCAGTGCTAACAACTCGCGCGCTACGTCAACCTTATCTTCCTCTACCCGCGAGCGACCGACCTCCTGGCCTTGAGCGCGCAGGAAGGTGTAGGCCATCGCGCCGCCAATGAGGAAGGTGTCGACTTGATTCATCAACCGGCGAATTATCCCGATTTTGTCGGAAACTTTAGCGCCGCCCAGAATTGCGACATACGGATGCTGGGGATTTTCGGTCAACGAGTGCAAAGCCGCCAACTCGCGCATCATGAGGAATCCCGGTGCGCGCTCGGCGAGATAGCGGGTTACGCCGACAATCGAGGCGTGGGCGCGATGGACCGCGCCGAAGGCATCATTGACATAGATCTGCTTGCCGCGCGCCAATTCGTGGGCGAAATCTTCGTCGTTGGCCTCTTCTTCGCGATGGAAGCGCAGGTTCTCCAAAAGTAGCGCCTGGCCAGGCCCCAGCGCGTTGACCATCCGCCCGGTCACGTCGCCGATACAATCCGGGGCTAGTGCGACCTTGCTTTCCAGCACTTGGCTGAGATATTCGGCCACCGGCCGCAGGCTGTACTTGGCCTCGCGTTCGGTGGGGCGTCCCAGATGGGAGCACAGCACCAACGCGCTGCCGCGCTGGCGCAGATAGTTGATCGTTTCCAGGCTGGCCACGATTCGGCTGGGGTCGGTGATCGCGCCGCCCTGCAAGGGCACGTTGAAGTCGCATCGCAGCAAGACTTTCTTGCCGCCAAGCTCCAGGCTGCGCAAATCGGTCAACATTCGAGCGATATCACAGCTTGCTGGCAACCAGGGCGGTTACCTCGGCCAGCCGGTTGGAATAACCCCATTCGTTATCATACCAGGAAAAGACCTTGACCAGCTTTTTACCCATCGCCTTGGTCAGGGGCGCGTCAAAGATCGAGGAGTGGGGATTGCCGTTGAAGTCGCTGGAGACCAGGGGTGCGTCGTTATACTGGAGAATGCCGCGCAACTCCCCTTCGGCCGCTTCCTTCATCGCCCCGTTGACTGCTTTGACGTCAGCCTCGCGCTCAAGCTGCGCTGTCAAGTCAACGATAGAAACATTAGGCGTGGGTACCCGGATGGCGATTCCGTCCAGCTTACCCGCCAATTGCGGCAGTACCAGCCCGATTGCCTTAGCCGCGCCGGTGGAAGTCGGCACCATCGAAAGCGCCGCTGCGCGGGCCCGGCGCAGGTCGCGATGGGGTCCGTCCAGCAGCATCTGATCGTTGGTATAGCTGTGCACGGTGGTCATCAGGCCGTGCGCTATGCCAAATCGGTCCGCTAGCACTTTGGCCACCGGCGCCAGGCAATTGGTGGTGCACGAGGCGTTGGAGATTACGTCATGGCGGGCAGGATCGTAGCTGGTGTGATTGACGCCCAGGCATAAGGTGATGTCGGCTTCCTCGCCCGGCGCGCTGATCACTACTTTGCGCGCGCCCGCGCTCAGATGGGCGGCGGCCTTGGCCCGGGCCGTGAACAAGCCGGTAGATTCCACCACCACTCGCACGCCCAGGGCGCGCCAGGGCAACTTGGCCGGATCGCGCTCGGCAAGGACCTCGAAAGCCTGTCCATCGACCGCGATCTGGCGCCCTTCGCTCTTGACCTCCTGATGCAATGGTCCGTGCACCGAGTCGTACTTGAGCAATTGAGCCAAAGTCGCGGCGTCGGTGATATCGTTGACCGCGACTACTTCTAATTTCAAAGCCGGATTTTGCAAGACGGCACGGTAAAACATGCGGCCGATGCGGCCGAAGCCATTGATCGCGATTTTGGTCGCCACAGCGTCCCCCGAACTCGGAGAATTGATGCGAAAAAGCCGTAGGAATTCAAGTTATGCCGGCCAATGACATCACGCAAGACGCAAAGTGGTTGCGCCCCTTGGAAGGAGGACTGGCCGCTTGTTGCGCTCGAAAGATTTCCCTCAGCCGGTAGAAAGCGTACCTTTAAAGGTTCATGAAAGAACGCTCTCCCAAAATTCAGATCGTTAGTCATGGCCCCGCCTGTTTTGACGGGGTGGTGGCGGCTGCCACCGTGGCCCGCTTCTATCATGGCTACGCGGTGACCCCGATTCTGGCAGCCAACCAGGACAGCGACCGGATTTTGCAAGAGATCGTCACCAAGCAGCCGGGTGACGAGATCTGGATTACCGATCTGTCCTGGAACCAGGTCGAGACCGCCATCCATTTGCGCCAGATGGCCGATGCTGGGGCGCGGATTTTCTGGATCGATCACCATCGCTCGGCTCTGCGTCGGCTGGGGCAGCCCGAGTTCGCGGTTCCATTTGCCGGCCAAGCGCTATCCGAAGACTACTGCGCCTCGCGTCTGACCTTCGATTTTCTCAACCAGCGCCACGACCTGCCCGATAGCGCGGCGCGGCGCCAAGCTTTGTCCAACTTTTTTCCGATCGTGGACTTGGCCGACGATCATGACCGCTGGATCCATCGCCTGGAGCCCTCGCGCGATTGGGCCTTGGCCGTGCAAACCCTGGGCGGAATGGAGTCCTATTACGAATTGCTCAAGCTCACCACGCCGACCATGAGCCCGGCGCTCAGCCAAGCTCTGGAGAGCGGCCGGCGGGCAATGAGTCAGAGCATGGATTTGGCGCGCAGCACGCTTAGGGAGCGGGCGCTGGGCCAAGGTTTGAGCTTGCTGACCGCCTGCTGTTTTGGCTACTCCAGCGAAGTTGCCGCCGCCATCTACCAGGATCGCACCAACGCGATCGTAGCGCTGCTCGATATGCGCAGCGGCGGGGTCAGCCTGCGCCGCAGCGCCGATTGCCAAGCGGATCTGTCGCAAATCGCTAGCGCCTTGGGCGGCGGTGGTCATGCCGCCGCTTCCGGCTTCATCTTGGAGCATGCGCGCACTGCGCTGGGCGCGGAACTGTCGGCCGTGCTCGGGCAGAGTATCGAGCGTGCCTTGCGTCCGGGCGGCCATCCCGCCGCTTGAGGCTCAGCGCCCCCACAGCACGTTACTGGCCAGGCGCGCCCCTTCCACCAGCGAGCCAAGCTTGGCCCACGCGATAGTGGGATGGATCTCGGGGACAGGGCTGGCGAAGGTGCCAAAGCCGCAATCCGAGCCGGCGATTACCCGTTCACGTCCGACCACGCTGGCAAAACGCACGATGCGCTCGGCGACCAGCTCGGGATGCTCGACCAGTACCGAGCAATGGGTGATGACGCCCGGGATAATGAGCTTGTCCTTGGGCAGCTCAATCCTCTCCCACAGCCGCCATTCATGCTCATGGCGAGGGTTGGCGCTCTCGAAAGAATAGGCTCCGGCGTTGACCCGCAGCATGATGTCGGCCAGGTCCTTGAGCTCCATGTCGTGAATGCGCGGTCCCATGTTGATGCCGTAGCAGGTGTGGAAGCGGATTTTTTCCGGCGGAATGCCGCGCAGGGCGTGATTGATCGCCTCAACCCGGGTCATCGCCCAGCGCCGGCAATCCTCGATGCTGGCGCCGGGATGGGTGGTGTAATAGGTGGCGAGCTGAGGGTCGTCTATCTGCAGAAGCAAGCCGGCGCCGATGATTTCCTGGTACTCCTCGCGCATCGCCTCGGCGATGGCGTAGAGAAATTCCTCCGCGCTGGGATAATAGGCGTTGCGCTGCCAATGCTCGACGTCGGCCGGCGAGATGGCCGGCATGAAAGCTTCGGTGGCCGGGCTATTTGCCAACGCCGCAGTGAAATTGGCGATGTCGCGTCGCACCAGGGCATGTCCGCGATAGGAGATAGGCCCGGTGCAGACCATGTGGGGTGCGGCGGCTGGCGCGCCGCGGCTGCTCTGCTCGTAAAATTCGGGAAAGGAGGCAGCCTCGCGCGAATTCCTCCAGGGACTGGCGGCCGAGTTGGGATCGAGTTCGAAGCCTTCCAGCCGATCGTTAACGTAGCTGAGGAAACTGGGCTTGCCCAATTCGCCGTCGTCCACGATGTCAAGGCCGGTCTCGACTTGACGCCGCACGATTGCGCTGACCGCTTCGCGCAGCATCCCCTCCGCCCGCTCGCGCGCTCCCGCCGCTCCATCGGAAGCCGCGGCCATCGCCTCGATCAATTGCGGCGGCCGGGCTAGGCTGCCGGTATGGGTGGTTAGAATTCGCTCGCTGCTATGCTTCATTTTAGGCCCCAAGTTAACGATATTCGGAAATTCTGGTCTCTTGGCTGGTGATGAACTCGACCAATGCGGGCACCCCCTGGCGGGTCTTGGCGATCGCGCGCTGGAGCGCGGGGACGATCTCCTGCGGGGCGGTGACCCGCTCGCCATGGCCGCCAAAGGCGCGCGCCATCGCGGCGTAATCGCCGGAAATATCGGTCGCGCGATACTTGCGCGTGGAAATTGGCATTACCGCCAGCTCGATCGCCATCGAAAAATTGTTGAGCAGAATCGACAGGATGGGAATCCGCTCGCGCACCGCGGTCTCGAAATCCATCCCGGTAAAGCCGATCGCCGCATCGCCCCAGACATTGACGCACAGCTTGTCGGGATGGAGCAGCTTGGCCCCCATGATCAGCCCTAGACCGTAGCCCAATTGCGTGGTCTTGCCCCATCCCAGATAGGAGAGCGGGGCCTTGGAGACCCAGAAGGGCGAGAGCTGATCGCGCGGGCTGCCGGCGTCGTGAGTGATGATCGTATTGGCGGGATCCACCGTGTGCAGCAGGTCCCAGATCACGCGATAGGGCGAGAGCGGCGTTTCGTTGGAGGTCAGCCGTGCCCGCCATTCCTCAATCCAGGCCTGGCGCGTTTCGGCGATTGCGGCCGCGATGGTGGCAGCGTTGCGGGGCGCCTTCAGCAGCTGGCCGACCTCGGTACACAACGCCTGCAGAGTCAGGCGGGCATCGCCGAGCAGCCCGATGGTGGCGCGCACGTCCTTGTTGAGATGGTCGGGATCGAGGGTGGCGTGAATGATTTTGCGCCCCTTGGGCATCGCCACGCCGTAGGAAGTCTCGGTGAAGCTGCAGCCCACGCCGAAAATCAGGTCGGCTTGGTGGAGGAATTGATGGACCGCGCGTGGTACCGCGCGGCCGCCCGAACCCAAGGCCAACGGATGGTCCTCGGCCAGCGCGCTCTTGCCGCCCAGGCTGGTGGTGACCGGCGCCGCCAACAATTCGGCGAGCTGGCGCAGCTCGCTCCAGGCGCGGGCATAATGGACGCCCTGGCCGGCGTAAATCACCGGATGCTGAGCGGCCACCAGCATTGCCGCGGCCTTACGCACGTCGGCGGGATCGGGAGTGTAGCGGGTGGAAACTACCGGTTCGTAATCCAGGGGTTCGGGGAGCTGCTCGTTCCAGACGTCGGCGGGAATTTCCACCAGCGCCGGGCCGCCCCTTCCATTGCGCAGCCTGCTGATGGCGCGTCGCATGATGTTGGGGATTTCGGCTGCTAGCACGATTGGTTCGGCTGACTTGGTGATGTGCGCCATATTGGTGACGGCGTTGAAGTTGGGAGCGATGTGAGCCACCCGGCGTGGATAGCCCTGCGCCAAGACCAGGATCGGCGCCGACTCGCTGAAGGCCTGCGCCACGCCGCCGAAGGAATTCTCGGCTCCCGGCCCGTGTTGCATTGCGAATACGCCCAACTGCGTGCCGCTGCTCAGACGCGAAATGGCGTCGGCCATATGCAGGCCGGTGCGCTCCTGGCGCACGATGATGGTTCGGATGTCGGCGGCGGCGGCGTCTTCGAAGATGTGGTTGACCGGGTAGCCGATCACGGCCGTGACCCCTTCGCGCCGCAGAATTTCCGCAATTACTTCGCCGGCCCTCATGCGCGATACTCCTCTGTGCTGACAGCTTGAGCGCCCTGGATGATCCTCGCGCGCCGGCTAATTCGATAGCGCACTCCGTGGCCTGATCGCCAGCGGCGCTCTTTCGCGCCCCTTGCCGCTGCAAGCGGGGAAAAAGCCGCGCGCGATCGCTCATTGGCGGATTTTTGCCCTTCACGGCTTGGCATCGACCCGCCATCCGCCGTAGCCTTGGGCGAGGTAACATCGCCGGATTCAGATCCTCACAGGAGGAGGTCGTGAAGCCACGGATCGCCGTGCCTGGGTTAGCGGCCCTTTCACTTCTGCTGGCGGGATGCGCCGCGCGCGCCAACAGCACGCCGCCCGCGTTGCAAGCTGACTTTTCCGACCAGGTGAACGCGGCCTGCGGCCAGCCGCTGCGCTATCCGGTAAGCGATCGATGTGCCAGTTTGATGGCCTCGGTGGGCCCTCTGCTGCAACGGCGCAGCGCGCTGGTGATGGGAGTGTGGCGCAGTTGCCCGCAGGACAATCCCTGCCTGCGCATCGTGGCCAGCCAGCCCGCATGCCAGATTCCGGTCACTGGCGTCAGCTTGAGCGCGATCCCGCAAAGCAATCCCGTCTGCATGCAGCTCCTGGAGGCGGATTATTCTTGCTCGGCCCTGCTTCACGATTCGCTCTACGGCCTGATCCAGAACCGCAGGGCCAATCCGCGCTGCCAGGACGCGCGTAACGCGCTGCGCGATTTCGATCGCAATGTCGAAAACGTGCGTCTGGACATTCAGTGGTACCAGACGCTGACTACCGGCGGCGACTGAGTCGCTTCCGGATAAGTATGACCGCTAACGGTTCTGGATTGGTAAGCTATCGGTGATGGTTCAAGTCCGCGAGCGCCTGTGAGTTTCAATACTTCGCTTCGACCAGAATTTCGACGAAACGTTCCTCAGACTTAAACTGGCCGCGTGCCTCGGTACTTCGCGGTAAAGCCGTCGATGAAACCCTGCGTGTGCTCGGAGATTCGGCGCTTGAGGTCGCTGGGCGCTCCGATTGCTAGCCACCCGGATTGCTGCTCATGATGCAATAGCGCCGGCCTATGCCGTCAGCGTGCAGTTAGCGCGCGAGCGGAATGAGCGGTCGCTTCAAACATCCGGGGATGGTTGCAGCGCGATTTTAAAAGGCGCGACGCTGGTGCCTACTTCTGCCGGGCGGCCAGAGGTAGCGGGCCTAGGAAGTCCCGCGCTTCCGAGCGCAGCGCGCGCAGCTTGAGCAGCGCGCCGGCCAGCGCCTTCAGATCCGCCTGGGCCGCGGGCGAAGGCTCGCCGGAGGTGAAGTCGGCCGCTGCCAGATAGACCGCGGTGGGCGCGGTAAGCGCGCCGAACCATGACAGCACGTCGCGCAGATGCCATTCGGCGCCTAGATAATGATGGTTGGTGGCGCCCATCGCGACGATCCCGCACGGCTTGCCCATCAGGGTCTCGATCGGCAACTGATCGAGCAGATTCTTGAGCGCGCCGGTGTAGGAGGCACGATAGACCGGAGTCGCAATCACCACCGCGTCAGCCTCGCCCACGCGGGTCACCACCGCCGCGGTATCGTCGCCGTACTCCTGGGGCGGGCGGCCGTCGGCAAACGCGATGCGGCATTCGGCCAGGTTGATCAGGTCGGTTTGGAGTTTGGGCTCGATTTCAACGGCCAGCTGGCACATCCGCTCCATCGCTCGATTGAGCCGGCCGGGCTTGGTTACCGCACCCACGATCACCGCTAACTTGGACATTGTTTTGCACCCGCCAGAAGTTCGGAACGCGCGCGAGTCTTCGATAGTTCACACGCCCTGGGCTGTCAAGCTGACCTTTCGACATGCGTTCCGAAGCGGCTCAGGCGGGATGCTGCTGCGAGAGGCAATGGATAGTACCCAAGCCCCAGACCAGATCGAGGCAGGGAAAGCCCAACACTTGGCGCGAGCGAAATAAGCGGGCCAGAATTTCGGCGGCTTTCCGATCGGTTGGACAATCAAAGGTGGGCATCAGGACTGCGCCGTTGGCGATATAGAAATTGGCGTAGGAAGCCGGCAAGCGCTGGCCCTGAAAGAACAGCGGCGGCGGCATCGGCAAGGTCTCGATCCGAAACGGCCGCCCGCTCTGGTCGCGCATCGTCCGCAGCCGCTTGAGGTTGTCGCGCAGGGGCGCGTAATTGGGATCGGCGGGGTCCTCTTCGCTGACGACGACAATCGTGTCGGGGGCGACGAAACGCGCCAGATCGTCCACGTGGCCGTCGGTGTCGTCGCCGGCGATCCCTTCGCCCAGCCATAAGATATTGGGAGTGCCCAGATAAGCCGCCAGATGGCTTTCGATCGCGGCGCGGTCCAGCGTGGGATTGCGATTGGGATTGAGCAGGCAGGATTCGGTGGTGAGCAGCGAACCGGCGCCGTTGACGTCGAGGGCGCCGCCCTCGAGCACCAGCGGGGCATCGACCACCTGGAAGTTGTAAATTTCGCTGAGACGCCGAGGGACCGCGTCATCGAGTGCGACCGTGCCGTATTTGTCGCCCCATGAATTAAAGCGCCAATCTAAGGCAACAGGCTGCTGCGGCTCGAGGTTTGAACGCACGAAGATTGGACCGAAATCACGAATCCACGAATCGTTGGTCGCCAGCGTGACGTACTGCACGCGATCGGCGCGCGCTCCCGCTGCTTCGATCAATGCGCGCGCCTGCTCGTGAGTGGGCGGATCCTTGACCAGCAAGCGCACCGGCTCGAACCGCGACAGGCCGGCGACGATGGCG
Source organism: Candidatus Binataceae bacterium (assembly GCA_035294265.1). Taxonomy (NCBI): domain Bacteria; phylum Candidatus Binatota; class Binatia (SeqCode); order Binatales (SeqCode); family Binataceae (SeqCode); species Binataceae bacterium (SeqCode). The sequence continues at coordinate 17,107 of DATGLK010000066.1, read as the reverse complement.
GCGAAGGCCGCCGGCACGGGTTCGAACTTGTCGGGCCAGGTGTCGCGGTTATGAGGCCAGACCAGGTAGGTGGCGCGATGCGGTTCCCATTCGGCCGGCATCCGATAGCCGGCGGCGACGACCTGCGCCAGGGTAGGGGCGGCCATCTATTCGCTGCGCAGGCGGCGGGTCAGGTCGCCGTAAGCGTCGATTCGGCGGTCGCGCAGGAAGGGCCAGTTGCGCCGCACCTCTTCGATTCGCCGCAGGTCGATATCCATCACCAGGGTCTCCTCCGCGGTGACGCGGGCTCGCGCCAGCACTTCGCCGAAGGGATCGCACAAGAACGAATTGCCCCAGAACTCTAGCCCCTCTTCGATTCCCACCCGATTGACCGCTGCCACGAAGACCCCGTTGGCGATCGCATGGCCGCGCTGGACAGTTTCCCACGCCGCCAATTGCTGCTCACGCACCTTGGGTACTTCGCTCAGTTCCCAGCCAATCGCAGTGGGATAAAAAATGATCTCAGCCCCGCTCAGCGCAGTCAGGCGGGCGGCCTCGGGAAACCATTGATCCCAACAGACCAGCACGCCTAGCTTGGCTTGGGCGCCGGTGTAGGCGCCGAAGCCGAGATCGCCGGGGGTGAAATAGAATTTTTCGTAATAATGTGGGTCATCGGGGATGTGCATCTTGCGATAGCGCGCCACCACCTCGCCGCTCGCATCCAGGATCACCGCGGTATTGTGATACACACCTGCCGCCCGCCGTTCGAAAATCGAGGCCACCACGGTCACCCGATGGGCGGCGGCGATTGCGCCCAACTCCCGGGTGATCGGGCCCGGGATGGGCTCTGCCAACTCGAAATGCCGCGGGTCCTCGGTTTGGCAGAAATAGCGCGAGGCAAACAGCTCGGGCAGACAAATCACCTGCGCGCCCGCGCCGGCGGCCTGCTCGATACGATGAGCAGCGGCCTCCAGGTTGGCGCGTCGTTCCTCCATGCAGGCCATCTGAATCAGCCCGATCTTGAGGCGTTGTGGGCTTGCCATGACCGTTAACTTTAGCGAGTTCGCTTCGTCCACGCATCACGAGCGGGCGCTGCCAAGCGCGCAGCCGTCAACTCAGAGGTTGTAGCCGAGGGATTGGGTGGAACAAGGCCAATGGGTGGTGGCCTGATGGTCAGCATAGACCAGTCTGATCAAGGTGCTCCTTCCACGACTGTTCCAGGTCGTGTTGGCCAAGCACCACGGTTCGATCTATTTGTAGAAGGCATAAGCGGTAGGAGGCGGCCAAGCGGTAGCATCAGAGGGGATCGAGGGCAACGCCAGGAGGCCTCGCGATGGTTTCGATTAAGCGCGCCTACGAGCCGGCCGATCGTGCCGACGGCGTGCGCATTCTGGTTGATCGGCTATGGCCGCGCGGCATCAAAAAAGAAGCGGCCCAGCTCGACCAATGGATGCGAGAGCTGGGACCGAGCAACGAGCTGCGCCGCTTCTTCGGTCATGATCCCGCCCGCTGGCAGGAGTTCCGCCAGCGCTATCGCGCCGAGCTGGAACGCGCCGAAGTTCAGCCGCTACTGGAGGAGTTGGGCCGGATCTCGCGCCGCGGAAGGCTGACCCTGGTCTATAGCGCGAAGGACGAGGAGCATAACCAGGCGGTAGTGCTGAAGGAGCTGCTTACGGCCAGGCTGAAATGAGTCCGGTTGTGGGGCTCGAAGGTGGGTGGTGAGACTATGGGGGCCAGCGCAATTTAGCGAGGGAAGGGAGCTTTGATGCAAACGCTTGATTGCCGCGGTCGCGGCTTTGCGGAAGTTGGCCAAGCCCTGGTTCGCCAATACAACATGATGGCGCCCGGCGAGCGACTGGAAGTCTATGCCGACAGCGAGCCCGCCGATCTGAAAGTCTGGCTGATGGAGGCAGGGATTCGTTACAGCGCAAGCCATGACCAGGATGGCGTGCGGTTTTTGGTCAGACGCGAGTTGGCGCCGGCTTTGGGTGCGGCACGCGGCTTTCATCATGTGGTCGAGAGCGAAGAGGGCTTTGTGTGGAGCTGCAAGCGCGGGCCCTTGGTGGTGCGCATTGACGGCCATAATGGGGAAGTGGCCGCCCAAGCTGCGATTGCGCGCGCCGGCTCGCATCTGGCGCTTGATCGCGAGGCGAAGAGGCTGTTCGTGGCCGATCCCGAAGCCAACGAGATCATTGCGTTGCGTGCCGCCGACCTCAGCCTGGAGCAGCGATGGGAAGCGCCCGGCGCACCCCAATTGCCACTGGTTAGCGCCGAGGGAATAGTGTGCGTCACAGGCGGCGCCGTCCGCGGCTCGATCGGCGCGGCGCCGCGGTTCGGCACCGGCGTCCTGACGCTGGCCCGCAGAATCGGCGGCCGCTTCGTCGCGCAGACGGTCGAAGTGGGTCCCTGCCCGCACGATCCGCTGATAGCCTCCGACGAAGAGCATGTCTTTGTGCCATGCGCGGGCTCGGGTGAGCTGGTCAAGGTGCGCCTGAGTGACGGGGTGATAGCCGGCCGGGTAGCGGTTGGCCAGGGTCCCTGCCATCTGGTAGCCCATCCCGATGCCAGCCGCTTTTACGTGGCCAACAGTTGGGATGGCACCGTCACCTGCCTGAGCGCCGACGGCGAAGTTATGGCTAGCGCTTCCAGTGGTGGGTGGGCGCATGCGATCGATATCGCGCCCGACGGGTCTTCGCTGTGGGTTGCGAATTTCCTTGAGGATACCGTCGCGGTTTTCGAGCCCGAGGGGCTCAAGCGGCTGGCCTTGCTGGAGACCGAGCCCTACGCGCATGGGCTCGATCTTTCGCCCGATAGCCGTTTCGCCGTCCTGACGGGGTTTTCTTCGGAGCATGTCAGGGTCTTCGATGTTCAGCAGCGTCAGCTCATGGCCCGGGTCGAAGTAGGGGCAGGCTCTTCGCACACCGCTTTCGTGCGCGATACGGGCCGGGCCCTGGTGGCTTGCTCGGTCGCCGATCGCCTGGCCTGTCTCGATCTGCCCTCGCAAAGCCTGCTCGGACTGGTTGCGGTAAACTGATGCGGAACTGACTTGCACGCGGCGTGCTTGGCCAAGAGCCCATGAAGATTGAGCGAAGAACCTTGGCGATTCTGGCGCTGCCCTTTGTGTTGGCAATAGTGGCTGCTTATGTGCAATGGGCGGTTATTGGCCTGCCGGAGCTGGCCCCTGTCTCCTTGCCGCCCTGGGTCCTGACCGCGCAGCCGCATGGCTTTCCGGCTTGGTTGCGCATCACTCACTGGGTGAACTTCTTCTTTTTGATCCTTCTAGTGCGCAGCGGTTTGCAGATGCTCGCCGACCACCCGCGGCTCTACTGGAACGTGCACTGCACGCCGGGTTCGGAATGGCTGCGCCTGACACCGATCCAGGTGCCCAAGGAGCGGGTTTGGACGGCCAAGGATGACGCGCGCTACCTGACGCCTTGGATCGGTCTGCCCGGCTACCGACATACGATCGGGATGGCGCGCCATTGGCACTTCATGAGCGTGCTGTTTTGGGTCGGCAACGGCTTGGTCTTCGTGATTTTGCTGTGCCTAACCCCGCAATGGCGGCGACTGGTTCCCAGCTCGTGGGAGATTGTTCCGCAAGCGTGGGCGGTGTTCGTCCATTATGCCACCTTCCACATGCCTGCCGAACCCGATGGCTTTTACCGCTACAATGCACTACAGCAGTTGTCCTATTTTGCGGTGGTCTTTATTTTGGCGCCGGGCGCAATGCTGACCGGGCCTTCCATGTCACCGGCCCTGACCGCGCGCTTTTCCTGGTACCCCAAGCTTCCTGGCAATCGCCAGGTTGGTCGTTCCCTTCACTTCCTGATTATGTGTGCCTTTGTGGGCTTTGCCGCGGCACACGTCGCGATGGTGGCGGCAACCGGCTTTGCGCGCAACCTTAACCACATTATTTTAGGCACGGACAACGCCGCCCCAACAGGGGTATTGATTTTCGTCGTTCTCATTGCCGCCATCGCGGCTCTCAACGGCTTGGCCAACTATTTGGCGTGGCGCCAGCCGCGCGCCGTGCAGCATATCGCCGGCGCGATCGTGCGCCCGCTGATGTGGTTTGTGCTTGACCGCGCGGCGCCTCGCGCCGAATTTTCCCACGACCAGGTCTCACCGTTTTTCTGGGCCAATGGTAAGCTACCGACCTGCGAAGAATGGCGGGAGTTGTCCGCCAGTCAGTTCAAGGACTACCGGCTTAAAGTCTTTGGTATGGTCGAGAAACCTGGCGAATTCTCGCTCCACCAACTGATCACTTTGGGCCGGCAAAGCCAAATTACTCTGCATCATTGTATTCAGGGTTGGTCGGGAATCGCGCAGTGGAGCGGAGTCCCGCTCAGCCGCTTGCTGCAGGAGGTCAGGCCGCTGGCGGGAGCGCGCGCGGTAGTATTCTATTCGTTCGGCGAAGGGGCCGAAGGCGGCGAATTTTATGATTCGCTTTTTCTTTCTGACGCCCGTCATCCGCAAACGTTACTGGCCTATGAAATGAATTCCCGCCCCCTTGGCGAATTACACGGCGCGCCGCTACGGCTGCGAGTGGAGAATCAACTGGGCTTCAAGATGGTCAAATGGATCCGGGCGATCGAAGTCGTCTCCGACATCAAGCAAATTCATAAAGGCGAAGGCGGCTATAACGAAGACAACGAATATTTCGGCGAGCTGGCCAATATTTAACGCAGCGCAGTCATCGTCCACGAACGCCACTTTGTGGCCGAAATCCAGGTCGATTACTTCGAGTACTTACAGCATCCCGGGACCCGATAGATGTGGTTATGTGTTCGCAACGCGAAATAAACCAGAGAAGATTTAAGCGAGTTTGTACCGTCTCGAATGGCACAGCTTCGGAATTCCTTGAAGGTAGCAGCGAAATAGCAAACCTCCCTATGGGGGATGGTCTAAGAGCGGCCACCACTTTGTAGCGACATTGCGATGCGCCATGTGCGGGGCCTGAGCAGGAGCCATCCCCGTCGCAAAACGCAAAAATAATAACGGCGCAGCCCTGCCGCCTTTCATCCCAGAGTGGAGAGCCCCTGGCGCCCCTCCAAAGCGCCGCGCCAAGCCACAATGCGCGGCTACCAACGATCGCCAAAGAACTTTGTGCGAAAGCAAATCTGTAGGCCGTAGGGCGAATCAAAGCCGAAATTGTCGCCTTGAAGATTGCTTAATCTCCAGTTAGACTCAAGCCTCCGCTCCTGCCTGCATGGCCGGTTTTGAAACCTCTTGGGCTTCGAGAAACTGGCCCTGCAAGCGGCAGCGCATCGGCGCCGCGCCGATGACCGAAGCCGGTGATGGCTTGGCTTGAGTGAGGAAGAGGTGGCGAGAACCGCATGATTCTGACCAGCACACCGTTCCGGGTAACCTTGGGCGGCGGTGGTACTGATTTGCCGTCATACTATCGCGAGCATGGCGGGTTCATTTTCGCGATGGGCATCGACAAACACATGTACATCATGATCAACCCGCCCACCGTGGACCGCAAAATTCGGCTCCATTACAGCCACAGCGAGACCACCGATCATGTCAACGATGTGCGCCACGAATTGGCGCGTGAGGCGCTGCGGCTGCATGGGATCGAAGACAAGATGGAAATCTCCTCGATGGCGGACCTGCCGGCGGGCACGGGGCTGGGTTCGTCGAGTTGCTATCTGGTAGGGCTGCTCAACGCCCTCCATCATTATCGGCGCGACTATGTCAGTTTGGACAGGTTGGCCGAAGAAGCCTGTTTCATCGAGCTTGAAGTGCTGGGCAAGCCCATCGGCAAGCAGGACCAGTACATGGCGGCCTTCGGCGGACTGACGGTACTGGAAATCAGCCCGGGTGGAGAGGTTGCCGTGCGCTCGATTGAGTTGGGCAGCAGTTCGGTGGCGGCGCTGATTGCCAACACCCACATCTATTATACTGGAGTCGAGCGGGATGCGCTGGCGGTGCTGGCCGAGCAGAATTCGGCGGTGGAGAACAAGCAGCGGCTGGATCACGGACGGGTCATCGACAGCCTGCATCAAATCAAGGAGCTGGGGCGGCGCATCCAGAGTGCGATCGAAGCCGAAGACTTCGATCGCTGGGGCCGGCTGCTCGACGAGCATTGGCGCAACAAAAAGCGGCTATCCGCCAAGGTTAGCTTGTCGAAGGTGGACCAGATCTACGATCATGTCAAAGCCGAGTATTCGGTGCTGGGCGGCAAGGTGATCGGAGCGGGCGGCGGGGGCTTCTTGATGCTCTACTGTCCGACCCAACACAAACGGCTGGAGAGTTTCATGGCGACCCACGGGATGCCGCGGCTGCATTACAATATCGAGCGCGAAGGCAGCAAGCTGCTGGCTAATTTCAACAACGGCCAGGCCGCCAATAGTCATCCCCAGGTCATCTTTGGACTTCAAGCTCATGCCGCCGGCGCCGGTGGCAAGTGAGGGGATTACGCAGCCAAATATGAAGTCGAAACGAGCACTCGTTGCAGTATTGATCCTAAGCACGATACTGGCGCTGCCAGTGGGGGGATTCGCCCAATCCGCCAGCGGCGGCGGGGGCACGAACTGGGGCAACGTTGGCTACGACGCTGGCTCCGTAGTCTGCAGCTTGATTTATTTTCCCTTCAAGGCCGCCTATGCGATTTTGGGCGGAGTAATCGGTGGGGGGGCTTATCTGGCGACCGCGGGTAACTCGCAGGTGGCCAACCAGATCTGGCGGCCCTCGATCGGCGGCGATTACTTGGTAACCCCGGGGATGCTCAGGGGTACGCAGCCACTCCATTTTTCCGGGCCGCAATAAAGCCGCACTCTTATCCACGGCTGGCGCGGCGGGAGGCCCCTGCTCTGGTGCGCGTCTCTTCTCATGATTGCGGCTTCTTCGCTTGCGCCGGGGCTTTACTCCGTGGCTCGAAGCTAACCTCTTCTTGAGGTGGAACGAGGCGGTTTCAGTCAAACTGCCCTTTGCCAGCCTCAATATCATGTATTCTTATTCCATTCGGATCATATTCCTGGATTATTCCTAAATCAGACTGTTTCCCGGGAACTCCATATTTAGTTTAGCTAAAGCCCACTATCATGCCGCACATTGCGAGGTATTAAGGGTGGCAAGCGCTTTGAGAGCATCAACCCGGCCACCGGCGAGGCTATTTCTAGCGTGCCGCTGGGGCAGGAGGCCGATGTCGAGATAGGTGGTAGCGGCGGCGCCTCGAGCTTTCAAACCCGGTGTGGTCGCGCATGGCGCCGCGCAGCACACAACCTTGGCAAACCCAAGGATATTGCTGGCCATTATCAATGGAACAACAACGACGGTTTGGAGCAATGAAATCTGGAGCTTCTGAATTAACCGCGCTGCCCAGAGCGATCAGTTTTGCGAATACCACTCCTCGCTGATCTCGTCGGCGTTGGTATTGACCAGCAAAATCAGAGAGCCGGCCTGTCCGATGGCCAGGCTCTGGGTGTAGGTTCCCGAAGTGCATCCGCTCCCGCTGGCCGTAAATTTCACCGAGTCGCTGCCACTGCCATCAGCGTTGACCTGGTAGGTGCCCTGGATGGTGGCGGAGCAGGGTACTCCGTTGACGGTGTAGCTTTCGTCGCCGCTGAGATTGCCAGCGCCGTCGGCAGTGAATACGCCCGTGCCCCGGAAGGGGAGAAGACCGCTACTGGTATGGATCTTGCCGGTAAAGAGTCCGGCGTAGCTGCCTTTGATGCTGGCCAGCGAAAAGCCGCCTTGGGCGTTGGCTTTGCTACCGCCGCCGCAAGCGCTCGCGAGAGTTAGTGACAAAGCGGCCACGAGTAGAGTTGTTTTCATCGAGGGCTCCTCTTGGCAGGGATCTGGCAGTCAGGTTTAGCGGGGGGTGGCCTTGCTATGCTGAAAGGCCGCCATCAAGCGCCAGCACTTGTCCCGTCATATAGTCGGAGGCGGCTGAGGCCAGATAGAGCGCCAGCAATCCCACCTCACGCAGCTGCCCCACACGCTTAAGCGGAATTTCGGCGCTGCGCTGCTCGACCATGCGCCGGTAAGCAGCTTCGCCGGTGGTTATGGGGTCGGGAAAGTGGCCGGGTGCAATCGTGTTGACCGTAACGCCAAAGGGCGCCCACTCCAGGGCCAGCGATCGGGTCAACCCTGCCAAGCCGAACTTACCAACCGAGTACATACTCAGATGAGGGGTGCCCTTGAGCCCGCCAAAGGATGAAATGTTGATCACCTTGCCGCGCCGACGCGCCACCATGGCACCCGCGGCTGCGCGAGTGCAGTACACGGCGGACATCAGATTGAGTCCAAGATTGCGCTCGATGTCCGAATCGGAGAGCTCGGCTTGTTGCGTAGCTCCCGGCAAAGGCACCAGATCTCCGCGAATCGCATCGCCCAGATTATTGACCAGGATGTCGAGCGGTCCACCCGCTGCTTCAAGGGCTTGCGCGATTAGGCGCGAGGCGCCAGTCGAGGTGGTTGCGTCACCGGTAAGGGCAATTATTCGGGTGCCCGCAAAGCGCTCGCGCAACCGCGCGGCAAAGGGGCCCAGGTAGCGATCGGTCAGGGCGTTGACGATTACGGTGGCTTGGGCCTCCGCGAAAACCTCGGCAATTCCGGTACCGATGCCGCGGCCGGCCCCGGTGATCAATGCGATTTTGCCCGCCAGTGAGTATTCCGCAACCATTAGTGTCTTGCCCGTGCGCGTTCCTAGAAGGCGCCGTTGTTGTTGGCCGGCTTCTCCGGCAGCTCCTGGATCACGTCCCAATGTTCGACCACCTTGCCGTCGGCCATTCGATAAATATCGATCACCGCGCTGCCGGGGGTGCCGGGCACTCGAATGAAATGCGAATGGCAGATGACGTAGTCGCCGTCGGCGAAATAGCGATGGTCCTTGTGGGTATGCCTGGGAAACTTGGTCTTAAGCAGTTCGATAAAATGCTTCAGGCCGCCCGTGCCGTCGGGCGATCCCGGACTGTGCTGAAGATAGCTGGGTGCCAGGTATTGGCTGGCGCGGTCGAAGTCAAGCTCATCGAAGGCGGCATGGCGGTATGCCCGAATGGTGTTGATATTCGCTTCCTGCAACTGCCCCATGATCGGCCTCCTGTCAGTGACGGTGAGCGAGTCCGCGGTCATTATTTCTGCGCAACCACCGGTCCTTGTTCGTAGACTTGCAGATAGTCGTCCTGCATCCAGGCTTTGTGGCGCTCTAGGTTGATTCTCTCGGGAGGAGCGGCGGAATTGCTTTCGATTCCGATCATTTGGAGAATCTCCAGGTAATCGTCATCACCGACTTTTTCGAACCAGTAGCGGGAGCCGCCGGGAAGCAAAATTCCTTCGTGCGGACCCAGCTCACCCAGCAGTTTGTCGCCCACTCCATAGAAACGCGCGCGGCCGCGCAAAACCATCCAGGCGGTGTCGGAATGAGTATGGTAGTGGAGATTGTTCTCGCCGCCATCCTTTATTACCTGCACCACGATCCGCAACAATTCGCTGCGGCACAGGGGCGCAAATTCCTTGGGCCGTTGGCCCATCTCGGGACGTCGGTAGCTGAAGGTTTTGATCCTGGCCTCGGCCTGCTGGTGGAAGGCCTCCTTCTCGGCCGGACTCATGTCGCGTACTTCCTTGTTGGTTACCATTGGCTATACCTCCGTGAAGCTCCGTGCCCCTCGCGGCCGTTGGCGTTGTCCGCCCATCGAGTACTTGTGAGTTCTTAGCACGAAATGATGGTGTCAGCCTAAGAGTCCGGTCGCCCGCATGTAAAGTTTCCTCGCCCGCGCACGCCTCTGCTAGCCTATTAAATGATGAAGTTGGAAGCACGCGCCACTTATCGGGTGCAACTAACCCCGGACTTCGACCTAGACTGCGCCGCCGAGCTCGCAAGTTATTTCGCGCAACTTGGCATAAGCCACCTGTATTGCTCCCCCTATCTACAAGCTGCCGCGGGTAGCCAGCATGGCTATGACGTGGTGGATTACCATCGCATCAGTAGCCAACTGGGCGGCCAGCCAGCTCACCAGCGACTGTGCACGGCATTGGCGGCCCAGGGCCTGGGGCAGTTGCTGGACATCGTGCCTAACCACATGGCGATTAGCGGGCGAGATAACCCGTGGTGGTGGGACGTCCTGGAAAATGGGCCGTCGAGCAACTACGCCACCTATTTTGACGTGGAGTGGGATCCACCCGAATCGCGCTTGCGCAACTTGGTGCTATTGCCGGTATTGGGCGGCCAGTACGGACGAGTGCTTGATGCTGGCGAGATCCGCCTGAGCCGGCAAGGAGCCCGGTTCGTGGTGAGCTATTTCGAGCACACCTTTCCAGTGGCACCGCGCTCCTTGGACAGCATATTGGCTGGGGCAGCGGCGCAAACCGGCTCGGCCGAGCTGGGCTTTATCGCTGATGCCTTGGGCAGCTTGCCGCGCGCCACCGCCACCGACCGTCAGAGCGTGCGTCGCCGTCATCGCGACAAAGCGGTGCTGGAGGTGCAACTGGCCCGCCTGCTGGCCGAACAGCCGGCGGTCGCCAGCGCCATCGATCGCATGATCGAGGCCATCAATCGACATCCTGACAGCCTGCACGCGCTCTTGGAGCGGCAGAATTACCGCCTGGCGCTATGGCGCACGGCGGGTCGGGACCTCGGCTATCGGCGGTTTTTCGACGTCAACACCCTGGTTGGGCTACGAGTCGAAGACGAGCAAGTCTTTGCCGACACTCACGAAGCCGTCCTGAACTGGTTGCGGGATGGGTCGTTGGATGGGGTACGAGTCGATCATATCGACGGCCTGCGCGAGCCCCAGGCCTACCTGGAGCGCCTGCACACACTGGCACCACAAGCCTGGATCGTGGTGGAAAAGATTCTCCAGGCTGGGGAGGAGCTGCGCGCTTCGTGGCCCACCGCCGGGACCACCGGCTATGAGTTCGCCAATCTAGTGGGGGGATTGTGGATCGATCCCGCGGGCGAGACGGAAATGACCCGCCACTACGTTACCTTCAGCGGTGAGCAGGCCGACTTCGCCACGGTTGCGCGCCACAGCCGCGAGCTGGTCCTACGCGATCTGCTGGGCAGTGAATTGGGGCGTCTGACCGCGCTTTGGCTCGACATCTGCGAGCATGATCGCCACCATCGCGACCACACCCGCCACGAGCTGCATGAAGCGCTCAAGGCGGTGGCTGCGCGCTTTCCGGTCTACCGCACCTACGTCAGCGCCGCCCAGGATCAGGCTACGCGCGAGGATCGGCAATACATTAATGAAGCGATTCAAGCCGCGCGCGGCGACCATCCCGAACTCGATCCCGAGCTATTGGATTTTCTGCGCTCTATTCTAAGCGGCCAACGCCGTGGCGGAGCGGAGATGGAACTGGCGTTGCGATTTCAGCAATTCAGCGGCGCGGTGATGGCCAAAGCGATCGAAGACACCGCCTTCTATCGCTACAACCGGTTGGTGGCGCTCAATGAAGTGGGGGGCGATCCAGCCTGCTTCGGCGTTGGAGTGGCCCAGTTCCATCAGGCCTGCCTGCAGCGCCAGCAGCATTGGCCCGGCGGCCTGCTCGCCACCACCACGCATGATACCAAGCGTAGCGAGGATGTGCGCGCGCGCATCAGTCTGCTCTCCGAGATTCCGCGGCGCTGGAGCGAGCGAAGCCTGCGATGGGCGGAACACAATCAGCGTCATTGGCGCGTGCAACCCGACCGCAACGCCGAATACCTCTACTATCAGACCTTGGTGGGAGCTTGGCCGATCGAGACCGAGCGCATCACTGCTTATATGATGAAGGCGGTACGCGAAGCCAAACAACGCACTTCCTGGACCCAGAGCAACCCGGAGTACGAGCAGGCGCTCAAGGAATTCGTCGCCGGTACTCTAAGCGATCCGCAGTTTACCGACGATGTCGCGCAATTTGTCGGACCGTTAGTCGAACCGGGACGGATCAACTCGCTGGCTCAGACCTTGCTCAAACTCACCGCGCCGGGCATTCCGGACCTCTATCAAGGTAGCGAGTTATGGGACTTATCGCTGGTCGATCCGGACAATCGACGCCCGGTCGATTACGCCGCGCGCCGCGCCGCGCTGGATACGATCGATCGCCTAAGCGTGGCGGAAATCCTACGGCGCAGCGACGAGGGGCTGCCCAAATTGTGGACTATCGTACAGGCCTTACGCCTGCGTCGCCGTCATCCCAGCTGGCTGGCGCCGCAAGCCAGTTACGAACCGATCCAGCCGCGCGGGCGGCGCGCCGCGCATGTGGTAGGCTTCGTTCGCGGCCAGCGGATAGCGGCCATCGTGCCGCGCCTGATAATCGGCGTTGGTGGACAATGGCATGACACCACGGCGAGAATCATGCCCGGCCACTGGCGCAACGTTCTGGACGGCGAGGAGCTGTCTGGTGGCGAGCTGGCATTGAGCGAGCTTTTTCGCCGCTTTCCCGTGGCTTTGCTAGTGCGCGAGGATCACGCATGAAACCGCTGCGAGTGTGGGCGCCCAAGGCAACACGCCTGGAAGTAGCGCTGAACGGCCAGCGTTATAGCCTGGTACGTGAGGGCGGATCGCACAATTGGTGGCGACTGGAAGCCGTCGGCATCGAGGAGTTCGACGACTACGCGCTGTTCGTTGACGGCCAGGGGCCGTTTCCCGATCCACGCTCGCGCTGGCAACCGCGGGGCGTACACGGACCCTCGCGGATGGAGAGCGCGGCGAATTTTGCCTGGAGCGATCACGGTTTCCGTCCGCGCCCGCTGGCCCAGGGTCTCATCTATGAGCTGCACATCGGAACCTTTACTCCCGCGGGAACCTTCAGCGCGGCTATCGAGCGGCTGGATCACTTGGCGGCCTTGGGCGTGACCCACGTAGAGTTGATGCCGCTGGCGGAGTTCTCGGGCGCGCGTGGTTGGGGCTACGACGGAGTGGATTTGTTCGCACCCCATCATCATTATGGCACTCCCGCCGAACTCAAAGCTTTGATCGACCAATGCCATCGTCGCGGCTTGGCGGTCCTGCTCGATGTGGTCTATAACCACTTCGGGCCCTCGGGCAATTATCTCCCGCGCTTCGCGCCTTACTTGACCGATCGCTACTCGACACCTTGGGGCGAGGCGGTCAACGTGGATGGTCCCGGCAGCGATCAGGTGCGGCGCTTTTTTTGCGACAATGCCTGCTACTGGTTGGCAGAATATCATTTCGATGGTCTGCGTCTGGACGCAGTTCATGCAATCATAGACAGTTCGCCTCTGCATCTGATGGAACAGTTGCAACGCGAAGTGGCGTCGCTGGGCGATGGCCGCCCGCGGCTGCTAATCGAGGAAAACGATCGCAACGACCCACGCGGGATAATGTCGCCCGCGCGCGGCGGCTACGGTCTAGATGCGCAGTGGAACGACGATTTTCATCATGCCCTGCACAGCGTACTGACCGGCGAGCGAAGCGGTTATTACAGCGACTTCGGCAGCCTGAGCCAACTGGCCAAGGTGCTGCGCGCCGGCTATGTCTACGATGGCCAATACTCACCCTACCGTGACCGCATCCAGGGACGCCCGGCATGCGGGCTGTCAGGCAATAACTTCGTCGGCTATTTGCAAAACCACGATCAGGTGGGCAATCGGGCCCAGGGCGAGCGCAGCTCTCAGCTCATGCCACTGGGCCGACTGAAGATCGGAGCCGCGCTGGTGCTGACCGCGCCTTTTGTCCCGATGCTTTTCCAGGGTGAGGAATGGGGCGCGAGCACCCCCTTTCTGTATTTCAGCGATCATGCCGAGCCCGACCTGGCTCGGGCGGTCAGCGAGGGACGCCGGCGGGAGTTCGCCGCTTTCGGCTGGAACCCGGCCAGCGTGCCCGATCCGCAAGCTGCCGCAACCTTCATCCGTTCCAAGCTGCGCTGGGAGGAGTTGGCCGTGTCACCCCATCGTGAGTTGCTGCAATGGTATCGCGCGCTAATCCAATTACGTAGCGCGAGCGCCGACTTGCAAGACGGACGGATGTCGTGCGTCAACGTCACTTATGACGAGGCGCAGGGTTGGATCGTAATTCAGCGAGGGGCGATCGGGGTCGCGGTCAACCTGGGCTCGGCTCCCGTCCGTCTGCCCTGGCCGGCTCCTTCGCGGCTATTGATGGGTTCGACGCCGGCGATTCGCATCGCGACCGATTTTTTGGAGCTGCCGCCCGACTCGGTCGCGATCTCTACTAACCAGCCCTGAGCGCTAGCGGGTGCTGACATGGTCATCGAGCTTGTCAACCACGCTTGCGTTAAGGTTGAGCTGAGCACGGGGGCGCTGCTGTGCGATCCGTGGCTGTCGGGCCCGGCTTTCAACGACGGCTGGGAACTGTTGATCCCGACCCCGCTGGATGCTGCTTCGATTCTATCGGGGGTAAGCTATATTTGGCTTTCGCATGAGCATCCGGATCACTTCGCTCCGAGGTTTTTTGATGTCATCGCTCCTGCGCAGGCCGCGACGATTACCGTACTGCACCACGAAAGGGCAAGTCGCGCACTGAAAGAATACCTTCGCCAGCGCGGTCTGCATGCCCTAGGAATGGTCGAGGGGCAGCCTTATCGCTTACCCGGCGGGATTGTCGCGCTTTGCGGTTCGCTCGGATGGTATGACCACTGGCTGTATCTGCGCGACGGTAACCGCACGCTTCTCAATCTGAACGATTGTGCGATCGCTGACCGGTCATCGGCACGCTGCTTGGCTGCCCGGATCGGACGGCCCGATCTGCTGCTGAGTCAGTTCAGCTACGCTGCTTGGCCCGGTCCTCGGGCCGAACGAGCTGCGCGCCAGCGCGCCGCCAACTACAAGCTGGAGGGTTTGGCGGCTCAAATCGCAGGCCTCCGGCCCGCTTTTGTCCTCCCTTTTGCCAGCCTGGTGTACTTTGCCCATCAGGAGAATGCTCATCTCAACGACTGTATCAATAGCCCGCGCCATGCCGCCCGAACGATCGCTGGCGCGGGCGCCACGCCGGTGGTGCTCTATCCGGGCCAGCGATGGGAAGTGGGCGCGGCACGCGACAACCGCGCGGCGCTGCAGGCTTACGACGAGGTCTATGGCCGCCGCCACGAGTTGCCCCTGCATCAACCCTCCCAGGGTGTCTCGTTAGCCGAACTGTCGCGCGCGTATGGCGGGTATCGCGCCCGTTTAATGGCGCGCAATTCACCCAGGGTAATGCGCTGGGCGGGCAAGCTGCCGATGCTGGAGGCCCTGGGCCCGCTGCGCGTGCGCCTCTACGATTTGGATAGCGATGTGATGGTCTCACCGCTGCAAGGCTTTCAGCCTGTGAGGGCGGGGGCCGCGCCCGATGTCACGATGCATTCCAGCTCCCTGGCCTACCTGTTCTTGCACGATTTTGGCTACGACACACTGCTGGTCAACGGCCGCTTCGAGGCCGACTGGCGGGGCTACTCCCGAATGGCCAAAAGCCTCGGTCTGGATGTGCTCAACACCAGCGGCTGGCATCTTGGGGCGGCCTCGCTGCTCCATCCAGGCCGCTTGGGACCGCTGTGGCGTGGGCTCAAAGCGGTGCGCTCCGGCGCCGCCTTCACCAACAGCTAAGCGCGGTCGTCGGCCGGATCACGGGGTGCCGGGTCCATTTTTCTCAAAGTTGATAAACTTAGCGATTGACCTATCCTTCGCGAGAGTTATCATCCCGCCGCTTTAGTATCTTAAATTTTCGAGTTTGCAAGAAACCACGGGGTTAGCTGGCTGCGGGGTGGGGAAAATGGCACATGCGCTCAGGGGACCGGTCCATGAGAAATTTTCCCTCACGATGGCTGTGGGCGGCGCTGGTTGCAGGGGTGGCCCTGGCCGGATGCATGAGCGGCGGTGGGGCTGGCGGCGGGCCTAGCTTGGAAGTGATTGCGACTCCGCCCCTGCCCAGCCGAACCCCTGCGCCGACCGTTACGCCCGCGCCGACCCCCAGTCCGGTGCCGCCGCCGACGCAAGCGCCGCCCCCGACCGCGAGTCCGCTCCCGAGTATGACGCCGACCCCGACGCAGGCCCCAACCCCAGCGCCGACGCCGACGCCCTCGCCGCCCCCGTCCCCATCCGCAAGCCCTACGCCGACGCTCACCGCGGCGCCGCCCAGTGCGACCCAGACTCCCGCGCCGACACCGCAACCTTCGTCAATTAGCGGTCGGGTCCTGGGCAACGGTAGCGCGCCCGTGGTGGGCGCCAGCGTGACTTTATACCAGGCAGGCAATACGGGTAATGGCTCGACCGCGGTGGCCCTTAATACGGTGCCGACCAGCACAGCCAGTGACGGTAGTTTCAAAGTGAGCTATGAGCCATTCACGACTGGCCGGCTGTTGTATCTGGTCGCCAGCGGAGGACAAGTCGCGGGTGGTCCTGCAATGAATGGCGCGCTTGAGCTGCTAGGCGTGCTGGGCACCGCGGGCCAACCTCTACCGACCTCGGTAACCATCAACGAACTTACGACCCTAGCCTCGAGCTACGCGCTAGCGCAGTTCATGAGCACGGCGCAGCCTCAAAACCTAGGTGCCAGTGCGAGCAATTCCCTGGGCTTGAGCAATGCGGGCGCGGCGGTTGGCAACCTGGTGGATCCAACCACCGGTGTCTTATCCAGTTTTATGCCTGATGCGATCAGTTGCGCGGGCAGCACGCCACCGATCAATTGCGAAGCTGCGGAGAAGCTCGACACGTTGGCTGATTTGGCCGCGCTGTGCACGGTCGAAGGGCCTTCGAACACCTATCCGGCTGATTGTTCGGGCAGCCCCAGCGGCTGCGATAGCTTTTTGTGCTTCGCGGCGGGCGCCAACATTCTGGCCGCTGCCAGCAACCTGGCACACGCACCGTTTGTTACGAACCCGACCAGCAACCAGAGCCTGCCACTGGAGCTGGTCAACACCAATTCTCCCTACCAGCCGACGCTGGCGGCGACACCCAACGATTTGACACTCGCGCTGAACTTCGTGGGAAACGGCCTGGACCAGCCGGTTGGGTTGGCAATCGACGGCAGCGGACAGGTTTGGGTGGCCAACAACGGGAGTGGATCCGCTGATTTAGGCAGCGTAAGTCAATTTTCGGTGATGGGTAGTGCCGCCCACGCCTCGCCCTTTCGGGCTACCATTGAGCAGCCTTGGAGCGTCGCGATCGATGCGCAGGGCAACGGTTGGATCACGAATCGTGGAGCAGGCAATCTCTCCAAACTCAGCCCGGTGGGTGATCCGATGCCCA
>DATGLK010000065.1 GCA_035294265.1 Candidatus Binataceae bacterium | reverse complement strand
GGGATTGCCGGTTACCTCCACCCGCCCCCGCGGCAGCATCGCTAAGCTCTCCGGGAAGGCCACGCAAATGCGCGCGGCAAAGCGCGCCAGCAGCCGATTGGTCAGCCCGGGTCTGGTGTTCTGCTCCATCAGCACTAGCGGAATGCCCAAGCTGCGCGCCGCCAGCCCCGCCGGCATCGAGGCATAACCACCCACCCCCACCACCAAAGCGGGTTTGAACCGTTTGAGCAGACGGCGAGCGGCCAGCGTGGCGCGGCTCAATTTTCCAAGCGCGCGCAGCCGCTGGCCTAAGCTGCGGCCGGCGATTCCCGCTCCCGGCAACAGTCGATAGGGAAAGCCGCCGCGAGCCAGAAACTGCTCGTCCAGGGGAGTCTGGGTACCAATGAAAAGCAGCTCGCACTCGGGACGCATCCGTTGAAGTTGCGCACCCAAAGCCAGAGCCGGAGACAGATGACCGCCGGTGCCGCCGCCTGAAATCACCATCCTCATTCGACCCCAGGCCTGCGCCCCAGCGCTAACAGAATTCCGAGCGCCGCCATCGACACCACCATCGAGGTACCACCGTAGCTTAAAAAGGGCAGCGGCAAGCCTTTCGTGGGCACCAGCCCGGTCACCACCGCCATGTTGACGAAGGCTTGCAGCGAAATCAGGCTGGTCAGACCCACCGCCAACAGGCTGCCGAAGGGATCGGACTCCAAGCGTGCCAGGCGTAAGCCGCGCACCATGATGATCAGGAACAGCGCGAGCACCACGAAAACTCCCGCACAGCCAAATTCCTCGCCCACTACCGCGAAGACGAAATCGGTGTGGGCCTGCGGCAGATAAAACATCTTCTGCCGGCTGGCGCCCAAGCCCACACCCCAGCTCCCGCCAGCACCAAAGGCGATCAGCGATTGAGTCAATTGAAAGCCTGCGCCGCGGGCGGTACGCCAGGGATCGATGAAGGCGGTCAGCCGACGCATCCGATAGGCCTTATGGGCGGCCTGGAATGCGATCGCACAAAGCGCGCCGGCACCGGCGATGGCGAGATGGCGGGGCCGCGCCTCGGCCACGAACAGCATCGTGAACAACAGCAGCACCAACATCACAGCGCCGCCAAAATCGGGTTGTTTGAGCAGGAGCAGGGCGAGCACGCCGACGATCGCGAAGGGCGCGATCAAAGCTCGCGGCGAGCTGGCAAGCTGAACCTGGCGCGGGGCCAAGTAGTCCGCCAGGAAAAACACCGTAGCCAACTTGAGCAGCTCAGAGGGCTCGATCAGGAAGGCGCCCAGATGCAGCCATCGCCGCGCGCCCCCACGCGCCACGCCCAGGCCGGGAACCCACACCGCCAACAGCAGGGCCACCGCAACGACCATCAGCGGTAAGGCCAGACGCTTTAAACCGCGCAGGGAGAGTTCGCCCAAGGCCGTCATCACAGTTGCGCCCATGGCCAGATTGAGCAACTGGCGCTTGAAGAAATAAAACGGCCCCCCATGCCGTTCCAAGCCCAGAAAATAGGTCGTATTGAGAACCATCAGCAGGCCCAGCACAATCAGGGCCGCGGCCGGCATCCACAGCCACGGATCGGGCCGCTCCTGCGTCAGGTTGTCAAAGCGCCTCAGCCAACTCTTTAAACCTACGTCCACGCTCAGCATAGTTGCGAAATTGGTCAAAACTCGAACACGCCGGGGAGAGCAAAATAGTATCCCCGGCACGGGCAAGCGACCAGGCACAATGCATCGCCTGTTCCAGATCGCTACGGACTTCACAGCGGGTGCTCCCGCTCAGCTCGCGATTCATCTTCTCGCGGGCCGCCCCAAACAAAATCAACGCCTTGGCGCGCTCTGCCAGCAGCGGCCGCAAGGGTGCGTAATCTCCCCCCTTGTCGATCCCGCCCGCCAACACGATCAGGGGCGGAGCCAAGGCCGCCAGCGCCTCCACCACCGCTCCCACGTTGGTGGCTTTGGAATCGTCCACGAATTTAATCCCATCCTTCTCCAGCACTAGCTCCAGCCGATGGGGCAAGCCATGAAATTGCGCCAGGGCCCGTTCGATCGGCGCCGCTTCCAGTCCCGCTGCCAGCGCCGCCCCGGCCGCCGCCATCGCATTAAAGAGCTGATGGCGCCCGGGCCAGCGCGTATGGTCAAATCGCAACACGCCATGGCGGTTTTCATCCAACCCGTATTCGATCCCGCCCTTAGTCGGCCACACACCGTAGCCTTGGGTCGGCCGCTGCATCCCGACTCCCAGCACACGCGCACGCAGACTTGAGGCCAAAGCCCACACCGCCGGATCATCGCGATTGAGCACCGCCCAGTCCTCGGCGCGCTGGCGCGCAAACAGCCTGGCCTTGGTCGCGCCGTATTCCTGAAGATCGCCATAGCGGTCCAGATGATCTTCGCTGAGATTCAAGTAGACCCCTACCCGCGGACGCAGTTGGTCGACCCATTCGAGCTGAAAACTGGAAATCTCCACCACCGTCGCATCCCAATCTCCATCCACTGCCGCGATCAGCGGCGTGCCCAGATTGCCGCCGACGAAAGGCTTGCGCCCGGCGGCAGCGAAAATCTCGCCCACCAGGGTGGTCACCGTGCTCTTGCCGTTGGTTCCGGTAATCCCCACTCCCAGCTCGGGTAATAGGCGGGCCGCTAACTCTACCTCGCTTACGATCAAGCGCCCGCGCCGTACCGCTTCCTGCAGCAGCCGATTGGTGCGCGGCACCCCAGGACTGGGCACCACCAATTCGACCCCGTCCAACCAATGCATCTGCTCGGGGCCGCGATGGAGCACCACACCGGGCGGCAATTGTTCGTTCTCCTGGTCCATTCGCTGCTCGGCGACCACCACCCGCGCGCCGCGCGCGGCCAGAAAAGTAGCCAGTGCGCGGCCGGTCACCCCCCATCCGATTACCATCACGCGCTGTCCTCGCAGCTCCATTTCAGCGCAGCTTCAGCGTGCTCAAGGCAACCAGCGCACACACGATCGAGATGATCCAAAACCGCACTACCACTACGGTTTCCGGCCATCCCGCAAGCTCGAAATGATGATGAAGCGGGGCCATGCGGAAGACCCGCCGATGGGTCATCTTGTAGTAGTAACGTTGGATGATGGTGGAAGCCGCCTCGACCACGAACACCCCGCCGGCAATCACCAGTACCAGTTCCTGCTTGGCCAGAATCGCCACCGTGCCCAGCGCCGCGCCTAGCGCCAAGGCGCCCACGTCGCCCATCATCATCGAGGCCGGATAGGCATTGAACCACAAAAAACCCATCGAGGCCGCGATCAAAGCGCCGCAAAAGATTGCCAGCTCGGCGACATGCGCGATGTGAGGAATCTCCAGATACTCGGCGAACTTGGCGTTGCCCGCGGCATAGGTGAAGACCCAGTAGCAAAACGCCACTGTCATCACCGGTCCGATCGCCAGCCCGTCCAGGCCGTCAGTCAAATTGACCGCGTTGGAGGCGCCGACAATCACAACCGCCGCAAAGGGGATATAAAACCAGCCCAGATTGGGGCGCAGGTTCTTAAAGAATGGCATGGTCAGATGCGTGTCGAAGCGCAGCACCCCGAAGATCACCACGGCCGCCGCCAGCGCGCATCCGCTTTGCAAAAGTAGCTTTTGCGGTCCCGACAAACCTTTGCCCCGCCCACGGTAGAGCTTGAGCATGTCATCGGTCAGGCCAATTGCGCCAAAAGCGACGGTGACCGCGATCGCAATCCAAACATAGGGGTCGCGCAAGTCAGCCAGCAACAGGGTAGCGAGCACGGTGGCGGCTAGAATCAACAGGCCGCCCATGGTGGGGGTACCAGCCTTCTTTTGATGGCTGGTGGGAACTTCGTCGCGGATAGTCTGGCCGATATGCGCCTGACGAAAATGGGCGATCAACACCGGGCCCAAGGCCAGCGACAGCGCCAGTGAAGTAAGCCCGGCCATGACCGAGCGAAAGGTCACATAGCGCAATACGTTGAGCGCCGGATGGTGGCCGTGAAGAGATAATAGCGTGATGTAGAGCATCAATTGCGATCCGTCCACCTAACCTACTCCGCCCCACCCGAACAGCGCTACGCTCCTTGGTCAGCAGGGTATTGAGAAACCGATTTTACCCCACCACCGGGTGCCGCTGGTTCTCAACCGGCCGCCAAACCATGGCTGTCGGCCGTCAGGCCGTCGCGCGCGAAACCGGCCGGACCTCCCCACGACATCGGAGTGCGCGCGACCGAAGCAGCCTGAGGCCTTAACCACCGCACCGTTATCCCCTGCACCAGCTTGCAGGCTGCCGGCCGCGCGCACTCCACGCTTCACCACCACCCCACCCCTTCCCCCTCTACCTCCACACCACCCCATCACCCTTACGCCAGGTTGGCCTGGCGCTGGGCAAGCAGTTCCCTGACCACCGCGCGGTCGTCGAAGGGCAGCTTGGTGTGTCCCACCAGCTGATAGTTTTCATGCCCTTTGCCCGCGATCACCAGGATGTCGCCCGGCTGCAGATATGTCAGCCCCAAGGCGATCGCCGCGCGTCGGTCGGGTTCGACCAGGTAGTCGGCACCCGCGCCCGCGTGAACGACGTGACGGCGTCCAGCAGCGCGCAAGCCCACCTCCACTTGGGCAATAATCGCGTGCGGATCCTCGCTGCGCGGATTGTCGGAGGTCAGAATCGGCAAATCCGCCAGGCGAGCCGCAATTTCGCCCATCAGCGGCCGTTTGCCACGATCGCGATCGCCGCCGCAGCCGAAGACGCATAGCAAACGGCGCGGCGCCAAGGCGCGTAAGGCTTGCAGCACCGCGCTCAAAGCGTCGGGCTTGTGGGCGTAATCGACCACCACCAGCGCCCCCTGCGAGCGCGCCACGACCTCCATGCGGCCGGGGGCCCCTGGGCATCGCCGCACCCCCTGCACCACGGCCTCATCCTTGATGCCCAGGGCCACCGACATTGCCACCGCGCCCAGGATATTGAGCAGGTTGAATTGCCCTAGCAGCGGCGAACTTATCGCCAAGCTCCGGCCTGGCACTTGAATCACGGCCTCGATCCCCTGCGCGCTCAGCTTGGCTTGCAACGGATAGACATCCGCCGGCGGGCTCAGCGCAAAGCTCAGCTTGCGCCCCGGCGCCAGCGCCAACACCCTCTCCCCCCATGGGTCCAGCGGCGCGACCACGATCGGATCGGACCGGTGACTGGCTCTCAGAAGCTCGAACAGATGCAGCTTGGCAGCGAAGTAATCCTCAAGACTGGCATGATAGTCGAGATGATCGCGCCCCAGGTTGGTGAACAGCGCGGCGCGAAAATCTAGCTCTTCGGCTCGCCCTTCGCTAAGCCCGATCGAGGAAATTTCGGCCGCTACCCGGCTGACCCCCTGCGCTCGCATCTGGGCCAGCGCGGCCTCCAGATCGATCGCCTCGGGGGTGGTCAGGGCGGTGTCGATTCGACCCTCTGGAGTCGTAATACCCAAGGTGCCAATCACCCCGATGCGCTCGCCGGCGGCCGCGCCGATCGAGGCCAGCAGGTAGGTCGAAGTGGTCTTGCCACTAGTCCCGGTCACTCCGATCAGATCCAAGTCGCGGCTGGGCCAGTTGAAAAACCGGGCCGCCACTGCCGCCATCAGGCGGCGCACCCCGGCGCATTCCACCAGGGTTGCCGCGGGACGCGCGCCCACCTCGCTCCGCTCCCACACCAGCGCGCGCGCCCCACGGCGCAAGGCTTGTTGGCTATACTCCAAAACCTGGCGTTGGTCGCGCGCCAGGGCAAAAAAGAGATCCCCCGCGACCGCTCGCCGCGAATCGTGGCTCAGGCCGGTAATCTCGACGTCAGGGCCGCGAATTTCGCAGGGCAGCCCGGCGACCAGCTCGGACAGACTCATGACGCACGCCCCCGGCGGCCCTCGTGTCGGCGCGCCACCGTGCGCGTGGCCAGCGGGGCGAATGGCGCCAGCGTCAATTTGACCGGGCCATCGGGCACCTGGCCGGCCGCGGGCTCCTGAGCGATCACATAACCGCTGCCATCGATCGTCAGGTTGAGGCCGCTAGCGCCCGCCAGACGCAGCGCACCGCGCAATGCCAGACCGCTGAAATCGGGAACTCGGCCGCTGCCGCGCACGCGGGCCAGCACCGGCGTGGCGGGCTCCAGGCCGACGGGCTCATCACGCTCCAAATCGGCCGCCAAATCGGTCACCGGCAGAACACTGGCATCACTGTAGTCGGGCCGGCTGGAAGCAACGTTGAGATGGCTGAGCGCGGCCTGCGCGATTGCGCCAAAGACCGGCGCAGCCACCGCACCCCCGAAATGACCATGTCCTACGTCCTCGAGCACCACCAGGATCACCAGGCGAGGATTATCGGCCGGAGCGAAACCGACGAAGGAGGCGACCAGGCGGCTCTGGAAATAGCGACCGGTGGCGGGATCGACCATCTGCGCAGTGCCGGTTTTACCCGCCACCAGATAATCGGCTAGTTGCGCGCGGCGGCCAGTGCCCTCCTGTCCCTCGACCACATTACGCAACAGCAGATTCATGGTGTGCGCGACCTGAGGCGAAATCACCCGCGCCAAGGGCTGCGGATTGTGAATGAACAGCGCGCGCCCACCGGCGTCATAAACGCCCTTGACCACATAGGGGCGCATCTGCACCCCGCCGTTGGCGATCGCGCCGTAAGCACTGGCCAATTGCAGCGCGGTCACCGCAATCCCCTGGCCAAAGCCATGATCAGCAAGCTCGATCTCGCGCCAGCCCCCCGGCGCGCGCACGATCCCGCCCGACTCGCCCGGCAGGTCGATCCCAGTGGGCCGGCCGAAGCCAAAAGCGCGCAAGCCGTGATAATAGCGCTGGGCGCCCAGAGTGAGCGCGATTTTGGCCGCGCCGATATTGGACGACACCTCTAAAATCCCGCCCAAATTGAGCCATTGATGGCGGCTGTCGTCATGAATCACGTGGCCGCCTACGCTCCATAGCCCATTTTCGCAGTAAAACTGCCGGTTGGGATCGAGCACTCGATCCTCCAGCGCGATCGCCCCCAGGATCCCCTTAATCGTCGAGCCAGGCTCGAAGACGTCTTGCACCGCGGGATTATGCAAGCGCAAAGCGTTCACTACACCCGCCTGCTGACCGGCCTGCGCCGTGGCCATCGCCAGCACTTCGCCAGTGAAAGGGTCGAGCACCAGAGCGATCCCGCGGCGGGCACCGGCAAGCGCCACTTCCTGGCTAAGCTCGCTTTCGGCACGGGCCTGAATCTGCGCGTCAATGGTGAGCACCAGCCGCGCGCCTGGTGCCGGTTGGCGCAGCGCCAGCGGGCTGTCCAGGATCGCATGCCCCAGCGCGTCGCGGTCCTCGACCAGCGCCACCGGATCCCCGCGCAGCACGCGGTCGAAGCGCAATTCCAACCCGGAGAGCCCCTGCCCGTCACCACCCGCCAGCCCCACCACGCTCGCGGCCAGGTTGCTCTCCGGGTAATAGCGCCGGTACTCGGGCAGCGCGCCCACTCCCGGCAAACCCAACGCCGTAATCCGCTCTGACTGTGCCGCAGGAATGCGGCGGGCAAGCCAGATGAAACGGGCCGGGTGATGCAAGCGCGCAGCAAGTTGCTCCCCGCTCAGCCCCAGGGCCCGAGCCAATTGCGCCAGGTCGGCCGGTGAAGCCGCGCTCAGCAATCGAGCGGGCCGGGCGTAAATCGAAAAGGCCTGGGCCGAGAGCGCCAGCGGCGCGCCGAAGCGATCGACGATCGGGCCGCGCGGGGCGGTCAGGGTGACCGCTTCGCGATGCTCGCTGCGGGCCAGCGAGCTTAATTGAGAACCATCCAGCGCCACCAACAGGACCACGCGCGCGCCGATCAGTGCAAACAGGCCCGCCAGCGCCAGGGTCAACATCCCCACCCGTAAACGGCGACGTTCAAAACCCGCGTTCACGGTACCACCACCACCTGCCCCGGAGCTGGCGGGACAAGCCGATACTTGATTGCCAAGGCGCGTAGGCGCTCGGGCGCGGTCAATTGCGCCAAGCGCAGCCGCAGGTTGCGGTTGCGTTCCTGGATGGCGACCTGCTCGGAACGCAGGGCGGACAAGCGATAACCCTCGCGCATCACCGCTAGCCGTACCATCAGGGTAACAAAGCCCACCGCCACCACCATCACCACCAACAGCGCCTGGAGCAGACGATGTGGCGGACGGGCGGGTTTGATCAGGCGCTGCCTTGATCCCGGCTTAGGCATCCCGATGCACCCCCCGAGCCTGGCTACGAGCCTTCATGTAGGCGCTCCAAGCAGCGCAAACGGGCGCTACGAGAGCGCGAATTGCGCTCGACCTCCTCCTGTTGCGGCCGCATCACCCTGCGCGAGAGTTCGCGATAGCCGGCCTCTCGCGCCAGCTGATGGAAACGGCCCTTGACCAACCGATCCTCCAGCGAATGGTAGGCAATCACCACCAAGCGTCCACCGGGCGCCAAACAGTCCGGTGCCGCGGCCAGAAACTGCGCCAGCGCCTCCAGTTCGCGGTTGACCGCAATGCGCAGGGCCTGAAAGGTGCGAGTCGCGGGATGGACCCCGCCGCGCCTCCGCCCGCCTAATACTCCCTCGATCAGCAAGCGCAATTCACCGGTGCTCTCCAGTGGCCGCCGTCGGCGCGTCTCCACAATCGCATGCGCAATACGGCGCGCAGCCCGCTCTTCGCCTAACTCGAATATGATTCGAGCCAATTCCGCTTCGCTCTCCTCGTTGACCAAATCGCAGGCGCGCAGCGGGCTGCTTTCGTCCATTCGCATGTCCAGTGGCCCGTCATGCATGAAGCTCAGGCCGCGGGTGGGATCGTCCAACGCAAAACTGCTCAGCCCCAAATCGGCCACAATCAGGTCGGCCAGCGCAAACCCGCTGTGCGCCACAGCTTGGGCGATGGCGGCAAAATTGCCGTGGCGCAGCGTAACTCGCGCGCCAAAGGACTTCAGACGAATAGCAGCCAACGCTAGCGCTTGCCGGTCCCAATCCAGCCCCAGCAAGCTGGCATGAGGATTGCGTTCCAGCAGCGCCAGCGCATGCCCTCCCGTGCCCAGCGTGGCATCCACCACGCGTCGCGCGCCCGCTGGCATCAAGCTAAGCACCTCTGCCGCCATCACCGGCTCGTGAATCCGTGGCGCGCGGCTGCCTTCGCTGTGGGCTGCTTCGTTCATAGCAATTAAAACCCTAGACTCTTCAAGAACTCAGGATCGCTGAAACTGCGCTCCGCTACGCTTAAAACTCGGCCCAGAGTCCCCTTGTCCCACAGCTGGAAATGATCAGTCATCGCCGAAAAGGTGACATCGCGATCCAGCCCTGCAAACTCTCGCAACTTAGGCGGAATCAGGATCCGCCCGTGTCCATCGACCTGAACCTCGTGCGCACCACCGATAAAAAAGGTTTGGAAAAGCTGCGTATTGCGCTCGAAACTGGCCTTCTGCTTGATTCGACCCACCAGCCGCTCCCATTCGCCGGGCGGATACAGCACCAAGCAACGCTCGCCCTCGGAAATAAAGTTGGTGATATAGAGGCGGTCGAGCTGGTCGCGTTGCAGGACTTCGCGAAAGCGAGCGGGAATGCTCACCCGTCCTTTCGGATCGATCGAATGGTCGAATCGACCGCTAAACACCGCATCGTCCCTCGATGGGCCACACAATCCCACTTTATCCCACCCACTGTCAAGACTGCCGGCTTGACAAATTGCTCAGTCTATGCACTTTCGCCTATCTTACGCCTAAGATCCAAGGCCGCTCGGTTGTGGCAAGCAGCCGGAAGGATATGCCGGGAAAGCAGCGGGACACGACAAACGTTGAGTATCTGCGGCCAAGAGCTTGTGTCAGTGCCAATGAGCATTTAGGCTGTGGAGCAATGTCACCATCGGAAATACCGGCAAGCGAGCCCAACGCGCCACGCCCGCTGGAAGTAGAGCAACTGCCTAGGGGCGATTATTTTCGTCAAATCATGCACGGAATCGGGATCAGCTCAGGGTTGGCACTATTGTGGGTGATGGAGACATTCCGCGATCTGTTCTTTCGCCTGCTCGACCGGCTGCACATACCCGCCCGCAAGCATCGCCGCGGTGTTGCTTTTCCGCCCGGGCCGCAGCGCTCGCGTTAAGCCGGCTCAACGGTTATCGCAAATAGTGTGCGCCGGCTCCTGATTCTGTGGGCACAGCCCTGCGTCTGGGTAAGTAACTTTGACGCGCGGAGTTGATTGGAAGACTTCTGTTGCTTGATCAGGCACCCGCCCAGCTATTTGGTTTGGACCAGTTCGCGCTGCATCCGATTAAGCCAAATCTGATGGAAACGCTCGAGGTCGAAGGCCCCCCAGGTACCTTTGATATCGGCATGAATCGCACGCACGAGCCCCAGGGCCGCGCTTAGTCGCGCGATTGCCGCTTCGCCGCGCGCGCGGTCCGCGGTGTGCAGCGCGCACAGGAATTCGGCCAAGCCCTGGAGCGTGGTCGCGCCGTAATCCCATAGCTGGGCCTCGGCCACCATCAGTGGATCTCCGTTTGACGAAATCGCCAGCGCGCGGGCGCGGCGCAACGCCATCGCCGCCGCTTCCAACTCGCGCCGCTTCGTCTCGCGCTGCTGCGCCGGCACATAGGGGCGCATCACGTCGCCATAATCGAGTGTCAGGCGAGTCGCATTCTCGACTTCGGCATAGGCCTGCGCGGCCCGTGGGGCACATAACCCATGCCGCTCGCCCGCGGCCCGTGCCAGGAGCTGGGTCGAGGGCGCTTCGAGATCGGCCGACAGCTCGGCGAAGGCGATTAGGTTGGCGGGATAGGCAAACACGCTGAAGGCACCGAAGGTCAGGCACGAGATGCTGCGAATACCCAGGGCCCGGTAGGCGCGTAAGTCGCGGGCGATCGTCCGTGGCATCGCTACGCTCAGTCCGCCGAACAGGATGGCGTCGGCATAGTACTCGAAGACGTGGCAGCGGCCGGCGAAGATATCCAGGTAGCGGCGCAAAGCCTCGAAATAGCGAGCGTTGCGCTGGCAGTCGCGATCGTCGATCGCGTGCCGATAGCAACGCTCGCGCGGGGCCCATTCTAGCCACACGTTGTCGGGGGGATTGAGCCCTGGGACCGGCTCCAAAGTGTCGTGATAGCCCAGGTATGCGACCTCTACCGGCGCCGCGGCCTGAGCGATCGCCGTGACCGCGCGCATGTACTGGATTTGCGGCGCCAACTCGCGGCACTGCGCGCATTCGCACCACGCCCCCGCGAAAACGTCGGCGCCCCAGATGTGCAGACGGCGAATATCGGGATGCGGCCGCAAGTACTCGCGCGCATTTGTCCCGATCAGTTCCAGCGCGCGCGGTTGAGAGACACACAGATTGCCCCGCGGATTGCGGGTCGCGTCGGCCGCCTGGGGAAAAAGCTGCGGACAGTGCGCGAAAAGTTCGCGCGGCAACAATTGCTGTAGGATATGGCCGCCATACTCGATCTGCACGCCCCAGCGCTCCATCAAAGGCTCCAGTTCTTCGATCCGGTAGCGGCTATCGACGGCGTGGCGAATGTAAAAGAAGGCGTTGATTCCGCACCGCGCCATCCAGGGAATGAACTCGCGATCGTCAGCCAAATGGGCCTGCAAACGGTCGGCCTGGGCATAATGCCAAGTCATGATGTCGGAAACCAGCGCGCGCCGGTTGAATGGCGGGGCCCAGCGCACCGCGCCAACCTCACGCAGGGCCGGGGGTAGGCACTCATCGGCGGCGGACGTGGCTATGGATGGAAAGCGCGGCGCGCCGCCCAAGGGGAAGCTCGCTCCCAGCCGGCGCAGCAGTGCGCACACCGCATCCAGTAATTGACGCGGCCCAGCACCAACCAGCCACAGCGTCTGGCCCGCGACTTCAATCGCATACCCATCAGCAGGCGCCCGTGGGGCGTTTGCTTCGGGCCGCGTCCCTATCGCCAGCGTTGACGCATCAATTGGCGCGACCTCGCGTCGTGGCGCCCAACCCAGCATCAAAGCCAAGCCTTGGGCCAGTTCATCCGCGGCGTGGTTTTGCACCACTCCGGCATCCTCGGGCACGAGGATCGCCACGGGACTGCGCTGCTCCGTTTTTGTCATCGCCCTCGTACCGTATCTACTGGCCTAGCTTGAGCGTGGTTAGCTTCCTTGGCAATCGACTCTCAGGCTGACTGGTACATCGCGCCACGGTTTCGCGCTCCTAGGCGCGAATGATACCATTTACTGAGTTCTGCCACTTTCCCATTGACGCGAAGGATAATGCCCAGCCCACAGGAAATCTTAACTCGCCTGAAGTCAGTCAAATTCCCCGGCTTCGAGCGCGATATCGTTTCTTTCAACCTCATCAAGGACATCGAGGTCAGCTCCGCCGGGGTAGTCGTCTCGATGGGCCCGATTTCCCGTAATCCCGAGCTGGCCCAAGCAGTCGCCCTGACGGTCAAGCGCACGGTCGAAGCGATGGACGGCACAGGTCAGGTTCGAGTGGAGGTTGAAAGCGCCAAGCCGCCGCCGCCCAGCCGCGAGGAAGCGATGGCCTCGCGTCGCGGCGTGCCCGGGGTGAGCCACGTCATCGCGGTTGCCAGCGGCAAGGGTGGGGTGGGCAAATCGACCGTGGCGGTCAACTTGGCCCTGGCACTGGCCGGGATGGGCTTGCGCATCGGCCTGATGGACGCCGACGTGTACGGCCCCAGCGCCGCGATGATGCTGGGTGCCGACGCGGTTGAGGTCGACGCTCAGCGTCGGATCATTCCCCTGCAGCGTTATGGGATTCGCTACATCTCAATGGCGCTGTTCGTAGGCGACCAGGCGCCGGTCATTTGGCGCGGCCCGATGGTGACCAAGCTTGAGACCGAGTTCCTGTTCAACGTGGAGTGGGGCGAGCTGGATTGCCTGGTGCTTGACCTGCCCCCCGGCACCGGCGACGCCCAGCTTACGATCACTCAGCGCGTGGCGCTCGATGGTGGAGTAATCGTGACCACGCCACAGGAAGTCGCGCTGCTCGACGTACGCCGTGGCGTGACGATGTTCAACGAAGTCCAGACCCCAGTCTTGGGCATCATCGAAAACATGAGCTATTACCTGTGCGGCAAATGCGGCCATCGCCATCAGCTTTTCGGCTCCGGCGGCGGCGCGCGGATGGCCGCGGAACTCAATCTGCCCTTGCTCGGCGAGCTACCACTGGTGCCCGCGCTGCGCGAGGGCTCGGATTTGGCACGCCCGCTGGTAGCCAGCAATCCTGGCCATCCTATCAGCCAAGAGTTCCGCGCCATTGCCGAGCAGGTCTGGCAGCGCATTAACAACGCCCCGACGCCTCAGCATTAGGCGCTGTCGCATGGGCCCGAGTCACTTGCAGACACACGAAGGTTGGCGGCGGTCGCGCGCCGGCAGCCTTTTGCCTGGGCGGCGCTTCTTTCTGCCCGCTGCTCGAATCTGCGCCGTTAGGCACATCGGCTTACCTGCTTGAGCTCCATTGGACATTAGCCATGCGTTTTGCCGTCTTGGATATCGAAACCCGTATCGATAAGACCTTGCTCAAGGCGGTCTTCGGAGCTGACGCGGCC
The DNA here is from genome assembly GCA_035294265.1 of Candidatus Binataceae bacterium. Taxonomy (NCBI): domain Bacteria; phylum Candidatus Binatota; class Binatia (SeqCode); order Binatales (SeqCode); family Binataceae (SeqCode); species Binataceae bacterium (SeqCode). Next base: position 34,872 of record DATGLK010000065.1, on the reverse strand, counting down.
AATGAAGACCAAGCTTACGTCCAGATGCGCGATCAGCTCGGCAACGGTTTTTTTCCGATCTCGCTGCACGTCCCGATCGCGATCGGATGGGGTGAGGTCAACGCTGACCATGTCCTGGAATCGGTCACCTGCCTGGCCGAGGCGGGCAGTGAAGAAGCGATGGTGCGTGAGTTCTGGCATCGCGCCGAGCGCACCGGTGACCTCCTGGTGACCTTCAACGGGACACGCTTCGACCTGCCGGTGCTCGAACTACAAGCCTTACGCTGGGGCCTCAGCGCGCCCCGCCATTTCGCCCAGCGCCGGGGCGATCAACCCCGCCACCTGGACTTGCTGGATTTCCTTACCAATGGCGGTGCGGTGGGGCTGCGGGGCGGACTGGATTTGGCGCTCAAGCTCATCGGTCTGCCGGGGAAGGGGACGGTGGATGGCGGTCAAGTTCAAAGTCTTTACGAGGCTGGCCGGATGGTCGAGATCCGCCAGTACTGTCTGCGCGATGTCATCCAGACCTATTTTCTTTTCCTGCGGGTGGAGCTGATGCGGGGCCATCTCGACCACTCCCAATATCAGCGTGCGTTGGCTTTGTCCTCCCATTTTCTGGCCCAACTCGATCCGGTGGAGGCTCGATAAGTGGCGAGGTCGGAGCAGGCGATAAGCCTGATCGTCACTTCGTTCAACAACGAGCGGTTAATCGGCCAGTGCTTGGCCAGCGCCAGCTTTTGCGCGGAGCGCATCGTGGTCGATTCACTCTCCACCGATCGCACCGCGGAACTGGCTCAAGCCGCCGGAGCGCGCGTGTTCAAGCGGCCCTGGGCGGGTTACGTCGCGCAAAAGCAATTCGCCTTGGAACAAGCCACCCAGCCGTGGGTCCTGCTGCTGGATTCCGACGAACAGGCTACTTTTGCCTTGGGTCAAGAGATCGCCACGACCTTGGCCGCCGGCGCCACGGCCGACGGCTATCGCATCCATCGCATCCTGTATCATTTGGGTCATTACTTCACCGGCCGACTCTATCCGGATTGGCCGATCCGGCTATTTCGGCGCGACCGCGCGCATATCGGGGGCGTCGATCCGCACGATCGGGTCGAAGTCGCGGGCAGAGTGGCCCGCCTGCGCGCGCCCATCCTGCATTTCAGCTACGTCGACGTGGCCGATCACGTGGCTTCGATCAACCGCCTAACTTCGCGCGCGGCCCAGCAGGGTCGCCCCGGCGCACTGACCAGCGTGCGGATGCTGACCCATCCGCTGTGGCGCTTTTTCAACTTTTACTTTTTACGCGGAGGGATCGGGGGTGGCGGGCGAGGCCTATACGCTTCGATGGCCGCAGCGTTTTACGTCTTCCTCAAATACGCCAAGCTCTACGAGCGGCGGCTGGCGACTCGCCGCGGCCGCTAGCCCTGATTGCTCCAGTGACTTCCTTGACCGGGCAAACCTGCTAACTTAGCCCCACCATGAGGCGCTTGCTCGGCTATTTGCGCCGGTTCTGGCTGCGCTACGCCATTGGCATGCTTTGCACCTTCGGCACCGCGACGCTGGCGATGGCGGTGCCCACCCTGCTTCGTTCCGGGATCAACGCGATCCAGGCCGGCCATTACGAGCGCCTGCCCAAAGTCGCCCTGCTGATCGGTCTGGCCGCGGCCACGATGGGGGTGGTGCGCTGGTTTTCGCGCTTCATGATTTTCAACGCCGGGCGCGATATCGAGTACGAAATCCGCAAGGATCTCTTCACACGGCTACTGTGGCTGGGACCGCAATTCTTCGAGCGCTTTCAAACCGGCGACCTGATGTCGCGCATGATCAACGACATCAACGCCCTGCGCATGATGGTCGGGATGGGGCTGCTCAGCGCGGTCAACGCCCCGCTTTATTACATCTACGCCTTGATCCTGATGGTCTCGATCAACCCTCGCCTGACTGCGGCCTCGATTACCCCCTACCTGATCATGTTTGCGATCGTACGCCGGATAAGCCGCTCGCTGATGGTGCGCAATCTCCAGGTTCAGGAGGGCTTGGGGCGGATCGGCGCCAAGGTGCAGGAGAGCCTGGCCGGAATCCATGTGATCAAGGCCTATTGCGTGGAAGAGCACGAGGCCGCGCGCTTCCGCCGCATCAACCAGGAATACAACGAGCAGGGGCTGGCTCTGGCCCGGCTGCGCGGCATAATGGCGCCGCTGGTGCGCCTGGCCGCAGCCAGCTCGTCGATGATCGTGCTGATCTACGGCGGCTCGCAGGTCATCGCCCATCGCATGTCACTAGGCGACCTGGTCGCTTTCATGGGTTATTTGGCACAACTGGCCTGGCCCACGATGTCGCTCAGCTATCTCATCAATATCTACCAGCGCGGGCGCGCTTCGCTGGCCCGCCTCGACCAGATTTTCGATGCGCCCCTGCCGTGGGCAGTGACCGCCCTGAGCGACGGCCGAATCAACTCAGCCCAAGTCGAGCCCGAGGAGAGGATCGAAATCAGGGGGGCGTTGGAATGGCGCAACATCTCCTTCAGCTATTTTGCGTGGCTGGGTAACGGCAAGGGCGGGCAGGCCTATGCCTTGCGCGATATCAACGTTGCGGTGCCCGCCGGCAGCAAGCTTGCAATCGTGGGCCGCACCGGAGCGGGCAAAAGCACCATGATCAAGCTGCTGACGCGAATGCTGGAACCGACCCAGGGCGAAGTGCTGATCGACGGCCGCGATATTCGCGAGTTGCCGCTGAATCGGCTACGCCGAGTGGTCGGCGTAGTGCCGCAGGAGGCCAACTTGTTCTCCCAGACCATCGCCTACAACGTCGCCTTCGGGCGTATCGAGGCCGGACCCGAGACCTTGTCACAGGCAGTCGACGTCGCCGGCCTGCGCAGCGATCTGAATGCGATGCCACGTGGGCTGCAGACCATCGTGGGCGAGCGCGGGATGGCGCTCTCGGGTGGCCAGAAACAGCGCGTGACTATCGCCCGCGCGCTGGTTTACGACACACCCATCCTGGTCCTCGACGACGCTCTGGCCAGCGTCGATACCGAAACCGAGCGCAACGTCCTGCACAATCTGGCCGCCGCCCCCGGCCGCCATCGCACCACTGTCGTAGTCTCTCATCGCGCCTCCACGGTGCGCGACGCCGATTTGATCATCGTGCTGGAGCAGGGTCGGATCGCCGAGCGCGGCACACACCAAAGTCTGATGGAGCAAGGTGGAATATACGCCGAGTTGTTCCGGCGCCAGTTGCTGGAGGAGGAGTTGGCCGCCTACTGATGGAAGAGTTGGAACAAACCCCGCTAGAGGCTCACGACTGGCGCTTGCTGGGCTGGATTCTGCGCTTCGTGCGCCCATACCGCGGGGCCTTCATATGGTCTTTGCTGCTGATGCCGGTCAACACCATGATGAGTTTGTCCCAGCCCTACCTGGTCAAGCTCACCGTCGACCTGTTCCTGGCGCGTCGGCCCGGGGCCCATGCTCCGGCCTGGCTGGCGCGCCTGCTAGCGGCGGCCGGCCCCGGCCATGGCCTGCTGGTGATGGGTGGAATTTACAGCCTGCTGCTGACCGGCGATTTTTTGAGCTTCTATGGCCAATTTTACCTGACCATGATGGTCGCTCAGTATAGCCTGTCCGATCTGCGTCTAGCGCTATTTGAGCACGTCCAGCGGCTGCCGATGACCTTTTTCGACCACAACCCGGTGGGCCGTCTGGTTAGTCGCATGACCACCGATATCGACGCTATCAACGAGATGTTCGCCTCGGGCTCGCTGACCCTGCTGATGGATCTGCTGACCCTGAGCGGCATTGCGGTTATCATGTTTACTTTGAGCCGCCACCTGGCGTTGTGGGCGATGGTGGCGATCGGGCCGCTCAGCCTAATCCTGCGTTTCTTTCAGGTACGCGCCCGCCACGTCTATCGCGATATCCGCGAGCGCTTGGCCGCGCTCAATTCCTATCTGTCCGAGGCGATTGGCGGGATGGCGATCGTTCAGCTTTTTACCCGCCAGGCGGAGACCGGGCGTGAATTCGACCAGCTCAACCTCAAAAGTCGCAATGCCCAAATGACCGCCAACGTTTACGAAGCCGGGCTGTTCGCCACCATCGAAGCGGTCAGCTCGATTACTATCGGGCTTATCCTGTGGAAGGGTGGCGGCGAGGCGATGCATCGGCTAATCGGCCTGGGCACCCTGATCGCTTTTTTCGAGTACGCCCAGAAGTTCTTTCTCCCCCTGCGCGATGTCTCCTCCAAATACACCGTGTTGCAATCGGCTCTGGTCGCTGCCGAGCGACTGGAGCTGCTGATGCGTGAGCCGGTGACCATCGCCTCGCCCTCCCGCCCGCGAACGCCGGCGCAGCGCCGGGGATTTATCGAGTTCGACCGCGTACGCTTCGCCTATCGGCCCGGCGAAGAGGTGCTCAAGGGCCTCAGCTTCACGATCGAGCCTGGATGCAAGGTGGCAATCGTCGGGGCCACCGGCGCGGGCAAGACCACGATCATCAAGCTGCTCAACCGCTTCTATGACGTGACCGGCGGGCGCATCTTGGTTGACGGCGTGGACGTGCGCGAATGGGAGCTGCATGCCTTGCGCCGCACCATTGGGCTGGTTCAGCAGGATGTGCAGATGTTCTCGGGCACCATTTTGGACAACCTGCGCCTGGGGCGCGAGGAGCTCGATGAGGCCGCGGTGCGCCAGGCCTTGCGCCGAGCCCAGGCACTGGATTTCGTCGAGGCCCTGCCCGAGCAATTGGCCCAACCGCTGCGCGAGCGCGGCTCCAACCTCTCCGCCGGCCAGCGCCAATTGCTCTCCTTCGCCCGCGCCCTGGTCTACAACCCCACAGTGCTGGTGATGGACGAGGCTACCTCCAGCGTTGACAGCGAAACCGAACGACGCATCCAGATTGCCCTGGATGCGCTGCTGCGAGGGCGCACCGCCCTGATCATCGCCCATCGCTTGTCCACCATCGAGCGTGCCGATCGCATCATGGTGATGAGCCACGGCGAGCTGCGTGAGAGTGGCAGTCACGAGGAACTGCTGGCTCGCCGCGGCCTTTACTACCGGCTGTTCGAATTGCAGTACTCGCGCGCGCTCGATCTCCAGCGCGCTAGCGGGCTGAATCGGTGAGCGCACGCCCGCGCGCGATCGCCCTCCTGCTCGCCGCGCTCGCAATGGCGGGTGCGCTGGGCGGCTGCGAGGTGCCCTACCTGATGCACGGCGCATACGAAGAGGTCCGTCTGCTGTGGAAGCGCCGGCCCATCGAGCAGGTGCTGGAGCTGCCCGATCTGCCGCCCGACATCCGCGCCAAACTCAAACTGGTGCTGGCGGTGCGCGATTTCGCCCGCGATAATCTGGGGCTCAATGTCGGCGGGGCTTATTCCAGTGTGGTGCCAGTGGACAAATCCGCCGTGACCTGGGTCTTGATGGCGGCGCCGCCGGACCAGCTCGTGCCCCATACCTGGTATTTCCCGATTGTGGGCGACGTGCCCTACAAGGGCTTCTTCTCGCGTCACGCGGCGCAGGCCGCGGCCGCCGATTTGCAAGAGCAGGGGCTGGATACCTTCGTACGCTCGGCGGTGGCCTTTTCCAGCCTGGGCTGGTTCGATGACCCGCTGCTGTCCAACCTGCTGGGACTGGACCAGGTGGTGCTAGCCGGCGTGATTATCCACGAGCTGTTTCATCGCACCTACTATCTGGCCGGCGACGCGATGTTCGACGAGTCAGCGGCGAGCTGGATCGGTAACGCCGGCGCGGTGCGCTTTTTCGAACTCACCCAGGGGCCTAACTCGCCGCAGGCGGTTGCCGCGCGGGCGGTGCTGCAAAGCGATCTGACCTTTGCCGCTTTCCTCAAACAGGAAGTCGCTCGTCTTCTTCTTCTGTACGCCAGCAAACTGCCGCGGGCCCAAATGCTGCGTCGGCGTAAGCTGCTCTTTGCCAGCATCCAGGCCGACTACGCTCGCCTGCGCCCCCAGCTCTCGGGACTGGAGCGTTTCGACCTCGATCGCCAGCCGCTCAACAACGCGGTGATAATCAACTACCGAATCTACTTTCATCGGCTGGACGCCTTTGACGCGCTTAACCATGCGCATGAGGGCGACTTGCGGGCCACCATCGCCAGTATCATCGCGTTGGCCAAGGCCCATCCCGACCATCCCTTCGAGGCGATCAGCCAGGCCGTGTCGGCCGCTCCTCGCTCCGCTGCCACCGCGGCTATCCGCTGACTCCGTCGCACTCCTGGGGCAGACTCGCAAGCGCGATCTCTTCGGGCACGGCGTAGATCTCATCGCTCTGAATCCAATCGCTCTGGCTTCCGAACAAGTCGTAAAGCTTGTAACACGCGCGCCGCAGAAGCGCGGCGCAATTCTGGCGCTCCCCTTCGCTATGCAGCGCGATAAATATGATTGGCCGACTTGACGCCAGTAGCCGTGACGCGCCCTGAAGCACTTGGGACTCGGCCCCTTCCACGTCCATTTTGATGAGGTTGGGAGCCGGCAGTTCAAGCTGGTCCAAAGCGACCTGCGGCAGGAGCAACTCCCGGCAGGTTGGATCGACTCGGTTTTGGGAGCTGCTCGGGGCCCGGGTGGTAAATCCGGTCAAACCGCCGCCGGCCCCTACCGCGGCCTGGATGACAGTGACATTGCGAATTTCGTTGAGCCTCAGATGGTCGGCCAGATGTACGACGTTGGCCGCACACGGCTCGAAGGCCCAAACCGCGCCCGCCGGCCCCACCAGCTTAGAGAAAAGCAGCGAGTAGAAGCCGACATGCGCGCCGATATCATAAACGTTCCAGCCGGATTGGATGAAAGTGCCAAGCGCCCGCTGCTTAACCAACTCATAAGTGCCCAGCCAACAACCGTGCTCCGAACTGCCGCAAACCCACCTGCAACCCCTGGCCGGACCGCGCCGGATCTTCATGACCGTCGCCGGCGGAATGCACCGAAGCGCTGTCCGCAGGATTCGGCCCAACGGTGAACTGTTTTGGATGGCCGACCAATTCATTCGAACCTGATCCTTTCGCGCTCGCAGTCTAAGCCCGAATCAGTACTAAAGGTCTGTAAGACATTGCCGGCACGCTCACCCGGCAAATCTTTGGCGCTCTCAGGCAGTCAAAACGTTGCTTGTGGTCGAGCGCACGGCGACCACGGCGCCCTGTCACAACCGGTCTGCGTAAAATCCCGCCTCCGTCCGAGCCAGATGCTGCCCTGGGCGGCGAACCAGCAAATGCGGCTCAGGCCGAGAGGCGGAGCTGGCAGGCCAGCGCGGAGAACGGCTCGGGCAGCGGCGCCTGCCGGGCCTCAGTCCAGCTGGTCTCCAAGCGGTAGAGGTCGCGCACCGGCGCATAGGAAAGGTGGACTACCACCTCGTCGTAATCCATTACCCCCTGTACGCCGGGTCTGAGCGTGTGCTATCGCATGCCACATGGAGTTAACGTTTTATTTCCCGTCGAACTCCGCGATTCTTTTCGATGACGACCGGAATCGAGCGCTTGACGCTGTACCGGCGCTCCTTGAGCGTCTCGAGCTTCGCGGCGCTCGGGTGCGGCGCATCGATTCCCTGAAGCTCAGCGCCGAGCAGCGCTTCGAGGAATATACCCGAGCCACCATTCCGGCCATCTACAAGAAGTACGAAGTCAAAAGAGTGTTCGGAACGAATCGCCACTCCGCGTGCTGGTTCGGCGTGCAGGTTCCCGCCCTCGTGGTGAAACCGACGCCGGACGCGGTCGGCGACACCTACCCTCGTCGCGAGGCAGGAAACAGGATCGTGACGATTCACGAATTCCTTAGCGCCGCCGTCGCGAGCGCCGACGACGACCACACCCGCCACCGTGGCGCGCCAACAGAGGCGGAGAGCTGAGCATGGCGCGGCCAGCGAAATCACGTACCAACGGCCGCAACGGCAATAACGGAGCGACGCTCGGCTTCGAGCAGACCCTGTGGCAGGCGGCCGACAAGCTGCGCAACAACCTGGACGCGGCCGAGTACAAGCACGTCGTGCTCGGCCTGATCTTTCTCAAATACATCTCCGACGCGTTCGAGGAAAAGCACGCCGCGCTGGTGGCCCAGCAGGCCCAGGGCGCCGATCCCGAAGACCCCGACGAATACCGCGCCGAGAACGTCTTCTGGGTTCCGAAGGAGGCGCGATGGTCTCATCTTCGCGCCAATGCCAAGCAGCCGGCCATCGGCAAGCTGATCGACGACGCGATGGTCGCGATCGAGCGCGACAACCCCTCACTCAAGGGCGTCCTGCCCAAGGAGTACAACCGCCCCGCCCTCGACAAGCAGCGGCTCGGCGAACTTATCGATCTCATCGGCGCCATCAGCATGGGCGACGCCGAGCATCGCTCAAAGGACATCCTCGGCCGCGTCTACGAATACTTCCTCGGCCAGTTTGCCAGCGCCGAGGGCAAGAAGGGCGGCCAGTTCTACACCCCGCGATGCGTCGTGCGCCTGATTGTCGAGATGATCGAGCCCTTCAAGGGGCGTGTCTACGACCCATGCTGCGGATCGAGCGGGATGTTCGTCCAGAGCGAGGCGTTCATCCGCGAGCATGGCGGGAAGCTTGGCGACATCGCGATCTACGGGCAGGAGTCCAACCCCACCACGTGGCGGCTCGCCAAGATGAACCTCGCGATTCGCGGCATCGACGCCAACCTCGGCCCCGAGCACGCCGACAGTTTCCATCGCGACCTGCATAAGGACTTGAAGGCCGATTTCGTGATGGCCAATCCGCCCTTCAACATGAGCGACTGGGGCGGCGAGCGCCTGCGCGAGGACGTGCGATGGAAGTACGGCGCGCCGCCCGCCGGCAACGCCAACTTCGCCTGGGTGCAGCACATCATCCATCACCTGGCGCCCAACGGCGTTGCCGGCTTCGTGCTGGCCAACGGCAGCATGTCGTCCAACACCTCCGGCGAAGGCGAGATTCGCAGGCGGATTATCGAGGCCGACCTGGTCGATTGCATGGTGGCGCTTCCGGCGCAGCTCTTCTACGCGACCCAGATTCCTGCCTGCCTGTGGTTTCTCGCGCGCAACAAGCGTGACCCGCGCCTGCGCGACCGGCGCGGCGAGACGCTCTTTATCGACGCGCGCAAGATGGGCGTGCTGATCGACCGGGTCCATCGCGAACTCACCAACGAGGAGATCGCGCGCATCGCCGCGACCTACCATGCCTGGCGCGGCGAGAAAGGCGCGGGCGAGTACAAGGACGTTGCGGGCTTCTGCAAGAGCGCGACGACCGAGGAGATCGCCGGCCACGGCCACGTGCTGACGCCGGGGCGCTACGTCGGCGCGGAGGCGGTCGAGGATGACGGCGAGCCGTTCGACGAAAAGATGCGCCGGCTGGTGGGCACGCTTGCCGGGCAGATGGCCGAGGGGCGCAAGCTTGAGGAGGCGATCCGCAAAAACCTGAAGGCGCTCGGGTATGGACTGTAGCGCCGTCCGCTTTACGCGCCACGCCTTCGAGCGGATGTTCGAGCGCTCGGTCGCGCCTGAAGCCGTGATACGGATTATAAGGGAGGGGGAGATAATCGCGTCGTATCCTGACGATCAGCCGTACCCAAGCGTGCTCATCCTGGGCTTCGAGCGCGGCGAGCCGCTTCACCTGGTCGTGGCGCGCGACCCGGCGAGCGGAATTTGTTTCGTGGTGACGGTCTATCGTCCCGACCCGAGCCTTTGGAGCGAGGATTTCAAAACGCGGAGAAGCTGATGAAGTGCGTAATCTGCAAGACCGGTGAGACCCGGCCGGGAGTCGTCACGGTGACGCTGGCTCGCGGAGAAACGACCGTGCTGGTCAAGGGCACGCCGGCGGATGTCTGCCAGAACTGCGGCGAATACTATCTCGATGATGCGGTCGCGGCGAAAGTGTATGCGAAAGCGCAGGAAGCGGCTGATCGGCACGCGGAAGTCGAGATTCTGCGGTATGCAGCATGAAGGCTGACGGTCAGAGCCGGCCTGCTGCGATCGCTTGGATCAGACTCGGAGAGGTGACGGAAATGTTATCGGGCGGGACACCGTCGAAGGCCCGCTCGGACTACTGGAGCGGGGACATTCCTTGGGTCTCAGCCAAAGATATGAAGCAGCGCCGCCTTGTTGACGCGGAGGACCACATTACCACTTCCGGTCTTGCAAATGGGTCAAAACTTGCGCCCGCCAACGCCACCCTGATCTTAGTTCGCGGAATGACGTTGCTGGACGACATTCCCATCTGCTCGCTCAGTCGCGAAGTGGCCTTCAACCAAGACGTTAAGGCCATCGTTCCCAAGCGCGTTATCGAGCCCCGCTACCTTACATATGCGCTGCTTGCAGCAAAGCCACAATTGCTTTCGATGGTCCAAGAAGCCGGACACGGCACTGGAACCCTGCCCACAGACCGGCTAAAGAACCTCGAAATCCCGTTGCCCACAAAATCGGAGCAATGCGCAGTCACGGAGATACTCGGCGGGCTGGATGACAAGATCGAGCTGAACCGGCGGATGAACGAGACGCTGGAGGCGATGGCGCGCGCGATCTTCAAGTCGTGGTTCGTCGATTTCGAGCCGGTCCGCGCCAAGATCGACGGCCGATGGCGCCGCGGCCAATCGCTCCCCGGCCTCCCCGCCGACCTCTACGACCTCTTCCCCGACTCCTTCGAGGACTCGGAACTGGGCGGGATTCCGAAGGACTGGGGCACGACCCGGCTAAGCGATGCTTTCGAGATTAATCCGCCGCGTTCGTTGTCTGCGGGCGCAGTGTCGCCCTACCTCGACATGGCGAATATGCCTACGAACTCGCCTCGCCCACTCGGACGGGTCGATCGCGCCTTCACCTCCGGAATGAAGTTCATAAACGGCGATACGCTCGTTGCCCGCATCACGCCCTGTCTGGAAAACGGCAAGACGGCGTTTGTTGATTTTTTGGAGGATGGTCAGGTTGGCTGGGGTTCCACGGAATATATTGTCCTCAGGAGCAAGCCCCCGCTGCCGTTGGAGTTTAGCTACTTTCTCGCGAGAAGCTACGATTTCCGAGCGCATGCAATCGCGAACATGAGCGGGACGTCCGGGCGCCAGCGCGTGCCGGTCTCATGTTTCGACAGCTATCTTGTGGTCGTACCCCTGGCACCCATTGCTGAATCGTTTGGCCGCCTCGTACAGCCAATCATGACCGTCATTAAACACCACGACGAAGAATCGCGCACACTTGCGGAAATGCGCGACAGGCTGTTGCCGAAGCTCATCTCAGGCAAGCTTCGCGTGAGGGAGGCTGGACAACTGGTCAAAGAGGCCGTCTGATGGTGGAACTCATCCTCACACAAGGCGAGGCGGATGGGTTGATTGCGATGCGGAAGCGCCGCATTGATGACCGCATTTGGCAGTATCCTGGATTGGGCGGCTCAGTGACGGTCCCGCTTGAATCGATCGACGGCCGCGAGGATTTCCTTCTGGACGTGCATCGGGCGCGAATCGACCTGCTTAAGGGAACCTACCAGAACCGAGCGCGCCACGTCGTCGTGCTGGTTCGGCTTGACTTCGGTGGAAAACCTCATCGCAATCCTGACGGCGAGGAGGTCGCGTCGCCACACCTACACATCTACAGGGAAGGCTTCGGCGACAAGTGGGCCTATCCGTTATCGGCGGACCGTTTCCCGAATGTCCTGGATGCGTGGCTGACCCTTCACGATTTCATGCAGTTCTGCAACATTGTCGAGCAGCCGACTTTCAGCCGGGGGCTGTTTGCATGACGGACGAAATCCAGCATCTGGTCGATCAATACATCGCGTGGCTGAAGGATAAGACCGCCCTGCGCCAGGTGAAGGATTGGGTCGAGATCACGACCCCGTATCTCGACCGGCACAACGACTACCTGCAGATCTACGCGAAGCGCGAGAATGGAGCCTACCTGCTGACCGATGGCGGCGAGACGATTGAGGACCTGCGCCTGTCCGGCTGCAACCTCGACAGCCCCCGCCGGCAGGACCTGCTTCGAACAACGCTGAACGGTTTCGGCGTGAGGCTCAACAATGACAACCTTGAGGTTCACGCCCCGCCCGACCACTTTCCACTGCGCAAGCATAATCTCGTTCAGGCGATGCTCGCGGTGAACGATCTGTTTTACGTCGCATCGCCACTCGTGAAGAGCCTGTTCTACGAGGACGTGGTGGCGTGGCTTGAAGCCCAGCAGATTCGCTACATCCCGAACGTCAAATTCACCGGCAAGAGCGGCTACGACCATCTGTTCGATTTTGCGATTCCCAAGTCGCCTAGCCAGCCAGAGCGAATTGTTCAGGCGGTCAGCCGCCCGCGCCGCGACACGGCCGTTGCGCTTGCGTTTGCGTGGCATGACACGCGCGAGGTGCGGCCGCCGGCATCGCGAGCCTATGCGCTGCTCAACGACTCTGAGCATCCGATACCCGCCGAGGTTTTCGAGGCGTTGCGCAACTATGAGGTCAACCCGGTGCCGTGGAGCCATCGTGAAGACGTTCGTGAGGAGTTGGCCGCGTGACATCAAGCCATCTCCTAGATGGCCTGATCGGCGCTTTCGTTGGCGCGGCCCTCAGCGCGGGAGCAGTCTTGTTCGCGCAGTGGCGCCAGCACGTCAAGGAAAGAACAGCCGCTGTGCGCGCACTTTTGGTCGAGATGATGCGCAACGCGACAGTCGCCTTGAAAGTGTCAGAAACGGCAGAGCGATGCTCCAACGCTCGCCACGCGCCGCCGAGCGTGGCTTCGTCGTCACCGAACCTCTCAAAGATGGAGAAGCTGTTCCTCAAAGATTACAGCGACCGCACGTGGTCAGAGCAACTCCCGCTGCTGGCCGATCGATTTGATTGGACGACTCTGAAAGCATGCAGGGAGGCATATTCGTATGCTTCGACGTACTTTTACTCAATCGCCGAGGATGCCGCCGTTTTCGATTCGTTGACCGGCGCGTTTGCTACTGCAACGCGCAAATTCACAACAGCGATCGAACGCGCTCGAGACTCGCACAAATGGATTCATGGGAAGCTCCTTCGTCGTGCCGAACAGCGGGAGTTCGAGAGCGAGCTTGAGAACTTAACCAAACGCGCTCAGGAGCGCCTTAAGCAATGTGGGCTCGCGCAATGATGGATGAAGCATGAGCGGTGGCTTCACAGAGTCCGAGTTGGAAGAAGCGGCACTGGAGTGGCTGGATGGCGTCGGATACACGACCGCGCACGGGGCAGAGATCGCGCCAGGCGAGGCCAAGGCCGAACGCGACGACTACCACGAAGTCTTATTGGTGCGGCGGCTGCGCGAGGCGCTCGAACGGCTGAATCCCGACCTGCCATCCGACTTGCTCGACGAGGCCTTCCGAAAACTCACGCGCACTGAGTCGCCGTCCCTCATTCAGAACAATCGCGCGTTCCATCGGATGCTGGCCGAGGGCCTGACGGTCGAGCATCGGCGAGAGGACGGATCGATCGCGGGAGTGCCGGTACGCCTGATCGATTTCGAAGAGCCCGACAACAACGACTGGCTCGCTGTGAATCAATTCACCGTCGTTGAGAGCCAGCATGAGCGGCGCGCCGACGTGCTGATCTTCGTAAATGGCCTGCCGCTCGCGATTATCGAACTCAAGAACCCGGCCGATGAACAGGCCACGATCTGGAGCGCCTTCAACCAGCTTCAGACCTATAAGAACGAAATCCCGTCGCTGTTCCGGTTCAACGAGCTGCTGATCGTCTCCGACGGCGTGGAGGCGCGGGTTGGCTCGCTGACTTCCGACCGGGAGCGCTTCATGCCCTGGCGCACGATCGACGGCAGATCCCTTGCGCCGGCCACAGTGCCGCAATTGCAGGTGGTAACCGAAGGCATCTTTGATAAGCGTCGCTTCCTGAGCCTGATTCGCCACTTTGTGGCCTTCGAAGATGAAGGTTCCGGCAAGATGAGCAAGAAAATCGCCGGCTACCATCAGTTCCACGCCGTCAACAAGGCTATCGAGGCGACAATCCAGGCGTCGCGCGCAACCGGCGACCGGCGCTGCGGGGTGATCTGGCATACGCAGGGCTCGGGCAAAAGCCTGACGATGGTATTTTACGCGGGCCGGCTCGTGATGCATCCCGCGATGGAGAACCCGACGATCGTTGTGCTCACCGACCGCAACGACCTTGACGAGCAGCTTTTCGGCACCTTCTCGCGATGCAGCGATCTATTGCGGCAGGCGCCGGTGCAGGCCAATAGCCGGGCCGAGCTGCGGCAGAGGCTGAGGGTTCCTTCCGGCCGCATCGTCTTCACGACGATCCAGAAGTTCTTTCCCGAGGAAAAAGGCGATCGGCATCCGCTGCTCTGCGAACGGCGCAATATCGTTGTGATTGCCGACGAGGCGCATCGCAGCCAGTACGATTTTATCGACGGTTTCGCCAAACACATGCGCGACGCGCTGCCGAACGCCTCGTTCATCGGCTTTACCGGAACGCCGATCGAGCTTGCGGACAAGAACACACGCGCGGTCTTCGGCGACTACATCGATATCTACGATATCCAACGGGCCGTCGAAGACGGCGCAACGGTGCCGATCTACTATGAGAGTCGCCTCGCCAAGCTTGAGCTAAAGCCCGAGGAGAGGCCGAAGATCGATCCGGAATTCGAGGAGGTCACCGAGGGCGAGGAGATCGAGCGCAAGGAAAAGCTCAAGACCAAGTGGGCGGCGCTTGAGGCGTTGGTCGGAACCGAAAAGCGGATAAACCTTATCGCGCGCGACCTGGTGAACCACTTCGAAGAGCGGCTTGAGGCGCTGGACGGCAAGGCCCTGGTTGTCGCGATGAGCCGGCGGATCTGCGTTGACCTCTATAACGCGATCGTCAAACTGCGGCCGGGTTGGCACGACCCCGACGATACGAAGGGCGCGATCAAGATTGTCATGACGGGTTCCGCCTCGGACCCGCCCGAATGGCAACCCCACGTCCGGAACAAGGCGCGCCGGCTTAAACTGGCCGAGCGGTTCAAGGACCCGACCGACCCGCTGAAAATCGTAATCGTGCGAGACATGTGGCTCACGGGGTTCGACGCCGGGCCGCTGCATACGATGTACGTTGACAAGCCGATGCGCGGGCATGGTCTGATGCAAGCGATCGCACGGGTGAATCGAGTCTTCAGGGACAAGCCAGGCGGCCTGATCGTCGATTATCTCGGGCTCGCCGACCAACTGAAGCGCGCATTGGCGACTTACACCGAGAGCGGCGGCAAAGGCGACGCCGCAATCGACCAGCGCCGAGCGGTGGCCGCGATGCTTGAAAAGTACGAGGTCTGCTGCGGCCTCTTTCACGGCTTCGATTGGTCGCTCTGGAAGTCGGGCACGCCAGCCCAGCGGCTCGGCCTGCTCCCTGCCGCGCAGGAGCATATCCTCGCGCAGGACGGCGGAAAGAGCCGCTTCCTGGATGCCGTGACGCAACTTTCGAAAGCCTTCGCCTTGGCGGTCCCAAGCGATGAAGCCCTGCGCATTCGCGATGACGTCGGTTTCTTCCAGGCGGTGCGCGCCGGGCTGGTGAAACTTTCAAGCGGCAGCGGCAAGCCGCCGGATGAGATTGAGCACGCGATACGCCAGCTTGTTTCGCGCGCGGTCGCGTCGGACCAGGTTATCGATATCTATTCGGCCGCGGGCCTGAAGAAGCCGGATCTGTCGATACTCTCGGACCGCTTTCTGGAGGAGGTGCGAGGGCTGCCGCAACGCAACGTCGCGGTCGAACTGCTCGCGCGCCTTCTCAGGGACGAAATCAAGACGCGGCAGCGTAAGAGCGTCGTTCAGGCGCGTTCCTTCGCAGAACTGCTCGACCAGGCAATCCGCAAATATCAGAACCGGCTGATCGAGACGGCGCGGGTAATCGAGGAGCTGATCGCGCTTGCCAAGGAGATGCGCGAGGCGCAGCGGCGCGGCGAGAATCTCGGGCTTAGCGAGGACGAAGCGGCTTTCTACGAGGCGCTCGAAGTGAACGACAGCGCGGTCAAGGTGCTGGGCGACGAAACGCTAAAGCAGATTGCGCGCGAGCTGGCCGACACCGTGCGCCGCAACACTTCGATCGATTGGACGATCAGAGAGTCGATCCGCGCCAAGCTCCGGGTGATGGTCAAACGCATACTGCGCAAGTATGGCTACCCGCCGGACAAGCAGGACAAAGCGACCCAGACCGTAATCGAACAGGCGGAACTGCTCTGCGCCGACGCCGCGTGACTGTTAACTCGCCAGTGGGCGCTTGCGTTCGCCAGCCTTCCGCTTGAACGATTAATTGGTTTCCAACTTCTGAAGCTCCGCAGCGAGCCGGTCGGCCACAAACATGTTGAGCAGCGACTGACACGGAACGTCGCGCTTGCTGGCGAGGAGTTCAAGGCGAACAGCTGGGCGATGCATGCGAGGAGATCGGCAGCGAGGCCACGCCTCGTGGCGGTGCCGATGTATATGTATCGCAAGGGATCTCGCTTATCATGAGCCAGAACATCTACAACGATGGCTTTCGCGCGAGGGGATTAGCTTTCGTCGACGACGCCCGCGGCGAGGAACTGCAGAACGTAGAGGTAAGAACCGGCGATGTCTTCTCAACATCACGGAAGACTCTGTGCCACGGATCTGTCAGGTTCCCGACGACATCTTGTCGGCCCGAGTCAACCAGCACGTGGCGACTGTCAGGCCGCACGAGGACATTGAGGGGGAGATAAGAGAAGGGGAGCAGGCTGCGGAGACTTTTTCCGCAGCCTGCCAAGTCGGCATTCTGTCAGGGGGTTGGGGGACCGAACGTGACCGTCATGCTGGTTGGTGTGCTGCCACCCGGCGTGCAACCAATGTCTCCGGCATGGTCGTCGTAGGTCCAGCCGTATTGATGGGGACATGCGCTGGCGAAGTCCTCGTACCAAGGCGTGCCATTGCCGGCGGTGGTGGCCGCACTCAGCCATTCGGGATTAATCGGACAAGCTGTGCCCGTATATAGGGTGGTGCCACCTCCAGTGGGGGTCTGGGCTGTGCCGAGTCCGTTGACAGGCGGTTCGAATTGCGGCACGCACACGTAGTTGGCGACCGAGTTATAGGTCACTTGCTTGCAGACATAATCCTGGGCATTGGGATATCCGGCGTTGAAGTAGCCACCGCAGGGATCGCCGACGTGATTGGCGTCGCAATTGGGTTGCGGTTGGAAAGCCGGCGCGGAGTTTGAAGCGCAGATTCCCAGGCCCGAGGGGAAACCGGAAATCAAGGTCGTTTGGCAGGATTCGGTGGGCAGGCAATCCGCATCGCTCCAGCAGGTCGGCGTGCCCTGGTTCCCCGACGACATCGCGGCGCCGATGGGGCCAGAGACTTTACCGCTCTTGTTGGCCGCCTCGTACATGTCGAAATAAGTGGACCCATCCCCGCTGGGTACGACGGTGTTGCACTGCAGCCCTGCCGGAGGATTGGAAGCGGCGCACTGATCGCCCGGATCGTTGCAACCGATAACGCACTGATTGTTTACGCAGGCGCCGCTTTGACAGAAGGTACCGCTCCCGCATGGAATCGGCCCGGGCCTGGCCGAGGGTGCCTCGGTCACCTGCAGATTGGTTGGGCAAGCCGAATTCAGATCGGAATTACATTGGGGAGCGTAACAACTTGCCGCCGACGGCACCGCCTTGATCGCGGTGTTATAACCGGAAACCAGGCTTACGTCGAAGTTTACCGAGCTATTACTTACAATGGTTGCTTCGAACAACGACGCCGGCGCATCGCCCGTTACGCCGTATGGCGAACCGTTCCATTGTCCCTGACACTGATACAGTCCGAAACCGCAATCGCCGGTCTTGCATACGGTCCCCGAGGGATAGGCACAGAATGATTGCCCCGCTTCGGACACGCAAATCGCATTGGGGTTGTTGAGCCCCCCCGTACCTTGACAAAAAGTGTTCCCCTGCGCACCGGACGTACAGTTGAGCATGCATTTGCCGCCGAAGCAGGAAGTGCCCGGGAAGTTCGCGCAGTCGCTGTTGGAGGTGCACGACGTACCGAATCCTGGATCGTTCTGGAACAGGGAGTCGAAATCGCACTCGGTCCGCGCCCAGAATCGCCCGCTCCAGCCGGTGGGCATGCACAGCGCAACCGACTGGCTGGCCGCCAACTCCCAATTGTTGCCCGACGGCACGATTACGTTACTCGCGACACTACCCGAGCCCTGGTAAAACTCCGCCAGCCACACCGGGTATGAATTGCTGTTGACGAAGGTATAGGGAACCGTGCCGGTTGCGCAGGCGGGCGTCGGCGAAGGCGTCGCGCTCGCGGAGGCCGTGGGGGTTGCCGTCGAGGTCGCGGTGGCGGTGGAAGTTGCGCTCGCCGTCGCGGTCGCAGTTGCCGTGGTGGTGGCGGTGGTGGTCGTGGTTGAAGTCGCCGTCGCGGTGCCGGTGCGAGTCGCAGTCGCGGTTGCGCTCGCCGTAGGGGTCGCCGTCGCCGTGGAGCTTGAGGTGATGGTGGGCGTGGGAGTGGGCGATTTCCCGGAACTTGAGCTATTGCAAGCTGCAGTTACCAGAGCGGTGAAAGCGAACGCAAACCGCAACAGACCAGGACGGTCAAAATGCTTCATGATGCATTTTATAGCATACGTTCATATATATAAAAAATCTTTAAGTCGAAATTTCCTTTTTGGCCGCTCAAGGCGTCTATAGGCCCACCGTCCGCTAAAAGGTTCGGATTTTTCGCCGGTTAGCTATAGCCCACGAAAGCCGCGCGCGCTAATTGCGCCAGAACGCGCCGTTCCATCCAGACAGGCCGTTTCAGCGGTCCCGGGCTAGTTATCCAGGATCGCGATTTTGACGAGATGACGTAGCTGCTTCCGCATCGGGATTCGCCGGCGCGCCAACCTAATGCCCCAGGGCTGGATCGCGCCGCCCGGCTCAGGCGGAGACGGCGAGCTGTCGCGCCGGCGAGGCGAACGGTTCAGATGGCGACACCTGCCCGGCATTAAGATGCAGCGTATGACTCGGCGCGGCTTCTTTTCCGCAGGCGCTTTGCCTGCGGGCGGTAATGTCAACTACAATCCGGCAGCCGATTACCGGCCACGGCCGGCCCAGCGCCAATCCCAGCCCCGCGAGGTCAGACAATGCCCACCGTCGAATTGCTTCGGGTGCCAACGACGAGCAAGCCCGAGCACGAGTCCTTCAGCGATTTCCTCGGCCTTTATCCCCGGGTTCACGTGGCTCTCCATCTGCCCGCGGGCAAGCGGCCGCGCACCGTGGTTATCGGTCTGCATCCCACCGCCGCCTCCCTTCTGCATCCCACATTGCGCGCGATGGTAGATCGGGGCTTTGCGGCTATCGGCATGGCCCATCGCTTCTATGGCAACGATTCGCGCCTGTTCATGGAAGAGCTATTGCTGGACCTGGGCGGCGCGGTCCGGTTCGCGCGCCAGCGCGGCTTCGAGAACGTCGTGCTGATCGGCAGCAGCGGCGGCGGCTCGGTGGTGACGACCTACCAAAGCCAGGCCGAAAGCCCGACCATCACCTCGACTCCCGCCGGCGATCCGCCCGATCTGACACGGGAGGAATTGCCCTCCGCCGACGGGATCATCCTCGTCGCCGCCCATCCCGGCCGGCCGCGCGTACTCACCGATTCGCTCGATCCCTCGGTGGTAGACGAAAGCGATCCGCACGCCACCGATTCCTCACTGGACATGTACGATCCGCGCAACGGACCGCCCTATTCACCCGAGTTCATTGCCCGCTACCGGGCGGCGCAGGAGGAGCGCAACCATCGCATCACGCGCTGGTGCTGGGCCAAGCTGGCGGAGTTGAAACAACTGGGCGACGGCGGGGAGGATCTGCAATTTCCGGTATATCGAACCAACGCAGACCTGTGTTTTCTGGACCCGGCCGTCGATCCCTCCGAGCGCACCACCGGGACCAGCGCTTCGACCTACCGCGGCGACCTGCGGACGGTCAATCGCAATGCCTACGGCGGGATGGCGCGATGCTCTACTTATCGCTCGTGGCTGAGCCAATGGAGCCTGTCGGCGAGCAACGCGGACGGCTACCACCACGCCTCGCGCATCTCCAAGCCGTTCTTCATCGTCAATTTCGGCGCCGACGAAGGCGTCTTTCCGCGTTACTCCAAAGGCTATTACGAAGCGGTCAGCCACTCGGACAAGGAGCTGGTGACGGTCGCCGGCGCCCACCATTTCGTCCACACCCAACCCGAGGTGCACAACCAGGCGATGGATCTTCTTGCCAACTGGATGCGGCGCAAGGGCTTTTAATCCCAGGCGGGTGCCGGCTCAGGCGGAGACGCTGAGCTGGCGCGCCAGCGAGGAGAACGGCTCGGGCAGCGGCACTTGCCGGGCGTCGGTCCAATTGGTCTCCAGGCGGTAGAGGTCGCGCACCGGCTCGTAAAAGATGTGGACCACCACGTCGTCGTAATCCATTACCACCCAGTAGCCATGGGCGAGGCCCTCGACTCCCAGCGGATGCTCGCCGTCGCCGTCCAGGCGCTGGTCTATCCCCTCGGCGATCGCCTGGACCTGGATGTCCGAGCGGCCGGTGGCGATCACGAAATAGTCGGCGATGGAGTTCAGATGTTCGGCCTGGAGTACGACCAGACCGTAGGCTTTTTTTTGCAGAGCAGCGTCAACAATGTTCAGCGTCTTTTGCAACGAAGTCACTAAGCCTACTCGACCCCCGAATAAAGTGAATGGCGTTGGATGTAATCGAGCACATCGTTGGGCAGCAGATAGCGCACGCTCTTTTGCGCTTGCAAGCCGGCACGGATGGTCGATGCGGAGATTGGCAGAAACGTGGTGGATACAAAGGTCAGCGTCTGTCCGCCGGAGTGCAGATAACGATCCTCACTCTTACGGTAGCCAAAACGCCTGAGCGCGGCAACAATCGCCGGTTGGCCTTGGGTGGCGAGCTGGTCGCGGCTGTGCACTGCCAGATGGCAGAGGCGGACGATCTCGTCACAATCCTTCCACCCCTCCAGCTCGGCGAACGCGTCGCTGCCCATCATCAGAAACACCGTGGCGGGCGGGCGGGTGTTGGCGATGAAGTAACGCACCGTATCGATGGTGTAAGAGCGGCCGGAACGGCGAACCTCGCTGTCGGAGACCATGAAATGGCGATTGCCCTTGGTGGCGGCCTGAACCATCCGCAGGCGATGGTCGGCGGGCGCGAGCTGGGCGCTGGGTTTGTGCGGTGGCGCCGCGGCCGGAATGAAATAGACCAAATCCAGCCCCAGCACCTCGCGCACTTCCTCGGCGGCGCGCAGATGGCCGTGGTGAATCGGATTAAAGGTGCCGCCGAATAGTCCGATACGCACTGGTTTGCCGCTTCCCGCACTCAGCCGCGAACTTGGCCCTGACCCCAAATCACATACTTGTAGGTGGTCAGCTCGCGCAAACCCATCGGCCCCCGCGCATGCAGGCGATTGGTGGAAATGCCGGTTTCCGCTCCAAAACCGAACTCGAAACCGTCGGTGAAACGCGTGGACGCGTTGACGTACACCGTGGCGGAATCGACCTCATGTTGGAAGCGGCGCGCGGCCTCGTAATCAGCGGTCACGATCGCGTCGGCCAGCCCCGAGCCATGGCGGCCGATAAAGTCGATCGCCTCGTCCAGCGACTCCACCACTTTGATCGACAAAATCAGATCGAGATACTCGCGATCCCAATCCTCCTCGGTGGCGGCCTTGGCCGGAATCAGGGCAAGAGTGCGCGGACATCCGCGCAACTCCACTCCCAAGGCCCCCAACTGCCGGTCCAACAGCGGCAAGAAACGGGGTGCGATCGCTTCGTGTACCAGCAGATTCTCCATCGCGTTGCACACCGAAGGCCGGCTGGTCTTGGCATTGACGCAAATCGCCAGGGCCTGCCCCAGATCGGCCGCGCGATCCACATAGACGTGGCAGATGCCGTCGAAATGAGGCAGCACCGGCACGGCAGAGGCCTCCAGCGCCTGCTTCAAGGCGCCGCCGCCGCGCGGAATGATGAGCTCGAGCAGAGCGGCGCTGCGCTTGAGAATCTGGACCACCTCGCGCTCTGCCGTGGCGACGAAAAACAGCGCCTGGACGGGCGCGCCCGCCTCCGCCATCGCGCCCGCGATAAGCTCGGCCAGCAGGCGGTTGGTGTGGAGCGCCTCCCTGCCCCCGCGCAAGACGGCGGCATTGCCGGCCTTGAGCAGCAGCGCGGCGGCATCGACGGTGACATTGGGCCGCGATTCGTAGATCACCGCGATCGTGCCGATCGGCACCCGCACCTGGCGAATCTCCAGCCCGTTGGGCCGCCGCCAACCCGCGATTACTTCGCCCACGGGATCGGGCAACGCAGCCACCTGCTCTACTCCGCGCGCCATCGCCTCGACCCGCTCGGGCGTGAGCGTCAGCCGCTCCAGCATCGCCCCGCGCAAGCCTTCATCACGAGCCGCCTCAAGGTCGCGCCCGTTGGCGGCGGCAATCGCGTCACATCGCTGGCGCAGCGCGGCCGCGAGGTTGGTCAGGATCAGGTTGCGCGTCGCGCTTGAGCACAAGGCCAGACGGCGCGCACCCTCTCGCGCGCTCTCCAGACCGGCGCGGATTTCGCTTTCCAGACTCATGGCGACCTCATAGTAGCACGAGGTTGTCGCGATGGATGATCTCGTCGGCCACCTGGTAGCCCAGGATGGCGGCAATTTCGGCCGAACGCCGGCCTTGCAATTTCAGCACGTCGGCGGCCGGATAATTGACCAGTCCACGCCCGAACTCCTGCCCCTCGGGATCGATTAGGCTCACGCAGGCGCCGGCGCCGAATTCGCCGCGCACCTCGCTTACCCCCGAGGGCAGCAGACTGCGCCCCTTGTGCCGCAGCGCCTCGGCCGCCCCGCGATCTACGCTCAGGCGGCCGGCGGGCCTAAGCGCGAACGCGATCCAGTGCTTGCGACCGCGCAGCCGAGTGCGCGCGGGCAGGATGAGCGTACCGCTGGAACAGGCCGGATCGAGCACGCCGGCCAGCGTATCGGGCTCCTGGCCCGAAGCGATCACGACCGCGACCCCCGCGCGCGCGGCTTGGCGCGCGGCGCGCAACTTGGTCTCCATCCCGCCGGTGCCCAGCGGCCCGGCCGCTTCCGCGACCAACCCCTTCATCGCGGCGTCGGGATCGGCGATGAGCGGAATCAGCGCCGCGTCGGGTCGCCGGCGCGGATCGCCGGTCAAGACTCCGGCCACGTCGGTGAGAATTACCAGCAGTTGAGCCTCCACCAGGCTGGCCACCAGGGCGGAGAGATTGTCGTTGTCGCCGAAACGGATCTCTTCCACCGCCACGCTGTCGTTTTCATTGATAACCGGTACGATGCCGTGGGCCAGCAAAGTTTCGATGGTATGACGAGCATTGAGCCGCCGGCGTGGTTCGGCCAGATCCGAATGGGTCAACAGCAGCTGGCCGATCTGGCGTCCCTGCCCAGCAAAGTGACGCGCCCACAGCGTCATCAGCGCGATCTGGCCGGTGGCGGCCGCGGCCTGGCGCTCCGCGATGGTAGCCTTGGCGCTGACCGGAACCCGCGCCCGACCGGCCGCGATCGCGCCGGAAGTAACCACGATCACTTGCAAGCCGCGCGCGACTACCCCCTCCAGTTCCGCCGCGAGGCGAGCAAAGACCTCCTCGCGCAGCCCCTCGCGATCGGACAGCACGGCGCTGCCGATTTTCACCACTAATCGGCGGATCCGACTCAGCACTTCAACTTTATGAATTAGCTGCGACATCAACCGCCGCCAACACCTGTTCCCGTCTACGCGCTCGCGCGCTACTCCGCGCGCGAGCTAGTAACGACGCAAGACGCCAAAGCGACCGCTCGAACCTTGAACATCGATCTGGCCTCGCTCCTGCCGAATGGGCGACTACTCGCCGCTATCGCCCGGCCCGTTCAGCTTAGATGGCGCGACAAAGCGACGATCAACGACTCGCATCCGGTGTGCTGCTGGGCGGAGATTGGAAAGACTTCGAGGCCGCTTGCCGCCATCGCTTTTTGGGCGGCCTGCGCCTGCGCGGGCTCAACCACGTCCAGCTTGTTGAGCGCAATCAGGGCGGGACGCTCGAGCAGACTGCGATCGAAAGCACCAATCTCGCCCCGCACCACGATATAATCGCGCTCGGGATCGGAGCTCAAGTCCAACACGAACAGCAGTATCCGAGTGCGGGCCAGGTGGCGCAAGAAGCGCACCCCCAAACCATGCCCCTCATGGGCACCCTCGATCAGGCCCGGAATATCAGCGATGGTGAAATCGCGATGGTCGTCCACCTGCACGCGGCCCAGATTGGGGCTCAGGGTGGTAAACGGATAGGACGCTATCTTGGGCCGAGCTGCGGTCAGCGCCGCCAGCAAGGTGGACTTGCCGGCATTGGGCAGGCCCACCAACCCGACGTCGGCCACCAGGCGCAATTCCAGCAACACCCAGCGCTCCTCGCCGGCGCCGCCGGGCGTGGCGATCCGAGGGGCCTGGCGGGTGGCAGTGGCAAAATGCATGTTGCCGCGCCCGCCCAACCCGCCGTGAGCGACGATTCCACGCTCCCCCGGCACCACTAGGTCGGCCAGGATCTCACCCGTAGCTTCGTCTCGGGCGATGGTCCCCGCCGGCACCCGCACCACTAGATCGTCGCCCGCTCGTCCGTATTGTTCTTTGCCACGGCCCGGTTCGCCGCTGCGTGCGACCAGGCGCGGCCGATATTTGAAATCAAGCAGGGTAGAGAGCCCTTCGTCGGCCTCCAAGATAACATCCCCACCTTTGCCCCCGTCACCACCGGCGGGACCGCCGAAGGGTCGATATTTTTCGCGCAGGAATGCGATCGCGCCGTTGCCACCGTTGCCGGCGCGAGTGAAAACCCGGGCTTCGTCGATAAACTTTCGCACCTGGTCGCCAAAAAAAAGCCCCGCTGGCGGCGGGGCTTGGATGCAAGCTACGCGCGGCCCAACGCTACTGCGCCACGCTCACACTGGGCGGATTGACGCTGACTTGGCGGCGTTCGCCGCGCGCTTCATAGGCGACAATCCCATCGATCAGAGCATAAATCGTGTAATCGCGGCCCAGGCCCACGTTACGCCCGGGATGGATCCGGGTGCCGCATTGCCGCACCAAGATGTTGCCCGCCTTGACCTGCTGACCGGCGTAAATCTTAATCCCCCGCCGCTGTCCCGGACTGTCCCGTCCGTTGCGCGTGGAACCCTGCCCTTTCTTATGCGCCACCGGTGAATCTCCCAATTTAAGCGCGGCGCGCCGGCCGCGGCCTGCCTTGCTAAGCCGATGCTTCCTGCGGCTGGATCGTGGCGCCGCTATGCTCGATCGCTACCACCTTGAGCATCGTCAGCTCCTGTCGATGGCCGCGCTTGCGCCGGTAGTTCTTACGCCGCTTCTTCTTGAACACGATAACTTTGGTGCCGCGCGGCTGACCCACGATCCGGGCCCGCACCGCAGCCTCGCTTACCAGCGGCGTGCCGATTACCGCTTGCCCCTCGCCACCCAGGGCGAGAACTTCATCCAGCCGAACTTCGGTGCCGACTTCGCCGGCGATCCGCTCGACCGTTACTTGGTCGCCAACCGCGACACGATATTGCTTACCGCCGGTTTTTATTATTGCAAACATCGCCATTAGCCGAATCCAATTGTTTAGCCGAGCCTCTGCGCCGAGTCAACGCTCACCTATCAGCCATAATTCTCAATCTCCCCGGGCATTCTAGGGCGGACCTCCGGGCGAGCGCATGGCATCAACGTCGCCGCGGGCCCCCTTGCAGCAGCTTTGGCAGAAGTGGGGTAAAACCGTTGACAAGCCGCTGTGGAAGGGCACAAAATGCGGCGGCGCCCAGCGGCGAAAGAAGCACGAAAGGCGCTTTTTTGGGTGGTGTGGTGGCGGGGCGAGAAAATGACGCTGCGGGATAAGTTAGCCGCCTATCTAGCGGGCCGCATCGAAGGCGCGCCGGTGGAAGAGCTCGTCGGCCTGCTCTTCAGCGGCACCCACAACGACCCCGAGTTCAGCCATCGGATCGTCCAGCAGGTGCTGGGCGGAGATCCCGCCTTTGCTTACGATCCCGACCATCGGCGCTGGTCGCTGGTGGAAGGGCTCGGACTGCGCCGGCCGCTGGCGGAAGCCCAGTTCGTGGTGGTCGACCTGGAGACTCGTGGCGGCCGTCCGGGCGCCGATCAGATCATCGAAATTGGCGCCTACCGGTGCGTGGGCGGGCGCATCCTCGATAGCTTCCAGAGCCTGGTCCGGCCGGCGCGCCCGATTCCGCCCTTCATCACCCGGATGACCTCGATTAGCAACGAAGATGTAGCTCTGGCGCCAGCAATTAGTGATTTGCTACCGCGCTTTCGTGACTTTCTGGGCGACGCGGTGCTGGTGGCGCACAACGCGCAATTCGACTTATCCTTTCTCGACTTCGAGTACCGGCGCGTGCTGGGAGCTCCACTGCGTAATCCTGTCCTCTGCACCCTGCGGCTGGCCCGCCGCCTGCTCCCCTCGCTGCGCCGGCGCGGGCTGGACGCGCTGGCGGAACACTTCGGCCTGGCCACCGAGGGACGCCATCGCGGTCTGGGCGACGCGCGGATGGCGGCCGAGTTGCTGGGAATCTTTCTGGAGATGCTCGCTGCCCAGGGAATCAAGCGGCTCGACCTGGCCCTGGAATTCACTCAAAGCGCGGTTACGGGGCGTCGGATGGAGCGCCATGTCAGGCCCGAGGTAGTCGCCGCGCTGCCCCACCAGGCCGGGGTCTATCTGATGCGCAACGAGCGCGGCGACGTGCTCTACGTGGGCAAGGCGCGCGATCTCAAGCGGCGCGTCGCCTCGTACTTCAACGGGGGCGCCGGAACCAGGGGCAAGATCGTCGATCTGGTCAGCCACGTCTTTAGTATCGAGACCCGGACCACGCGCGCCACGCTGGAGGCGGCGCTGTTGGAAGCGAAACTGATTCGCGAACTCAAACCGCCCTATAATCGCCAGCTCAAAACCGCACCGCAGGCCTATTTCATCTGCCTGGATCTGAACGATCCCTTCGCCCGCTTGCGCGTGACCACCAAACTGGCGGCGCGGTCCGGATGGTTACAGCTTGGCCCCTTCATCGGCCGCCGCCATCCGCGCCAGGCGGTCGAGGTACTCGCTCGCTGGTGCGGCTTGCGCACCTGCGCCGGCCGGCTGGAGATCGATCCTGCGCGCTCGGCTTGTATCCAGGGCCAGATTGGCCATTGCGCCGCACCATGCAACGAGAGCATCGATGCGCACAGCTACGGGCGCCAACTCGAACGCGCGCTGCAGTTCCTGCGCGGGCGCGGCGGCACGCTGCTTACCGAACTGGTCCAGGCCCGCGACCAGGCCGCCGCCGCGATGCGCTTTCACGAGGCTGCGCGCTATCAGCGCGACCTGCAGACCTTGCAACTGCTCACGATCCGCGAGCGGCGGTTGAGTCAGACGGTGACCGAAAACAACCTGGTAATCGTCGAAGGCGAGACCGCCAGCGTAATTCTGAGCGGACGCCTGGCGGCGCGCTTTGAGCTGGCCGAGCCCGATGCTCCCCAGCGGATTTCGCGCTACGTCGCGGACAACTATGCCCGCTATCAGGCCCGCCCTATCACCAAGGCCGAGTTGGAGCCGATGATGCTGGTATCGCGCTGGCTCAAAGAGCGCCGCCCCGACGACGGCCGGCTCATCTTTCTCAACGGCGCCAGCCTGCCACTGGAGGCCCTGACTGAGCCGGCATAATCAGCGGCAGCCGCGGACTATTCAACCGCGCTAGTGGGAATATAGCCGACCTGGCCGTCGCGCAGTCGGATGCGCAGCCAGTTGCCGGAAATTCCCGTCACTCGCACGTAGCGGCGGCGATGGACCTGGGCCACCACCTCGCTGCTCCGATCCATGTCCTGATAGACCGGCGAGCTGTGAGAGAGCAGAAACCTCTTGTTCAGCTGCCGGATCGGAGCCGCGGCAGGACCGGAGGCGGCGGGCGGGTTGGGCGCGGGCGGCGGAGCGCTGGCCAAAGTCGGGGCACTGGCGGGAGCGGGAGACGGTGCGGGGGCAGGCGGCAGCAAACTCGGATCCAGCCGCTTGACCTCGGCATACTCGGCTTGAGCCAACGCCTGCTGGTTGGGCTGGGCTGCCATCGCATTGGCCAGCGCGAAATGCAGGTGAGCGTCCTGAGGCGCCAGCCCCACAGCCAAGCGCAGTTCGTGTTCGGCCGCGGCGGGCAGATTCTGTTGCATCAAAAGCGCCGCATATTCTTCATAATAACTGGGTTGGGCCGGATCCAGCGCAATCGCCGCCATCCATTGGTTGGCGGCCTGGCTGGGCTGATTTTGTGCCGCATAAAGCTTGGCCAAGACCACATGGGGCTGGGCTGCTCGCGGATTGAGTCGAATGGCATGCATCAACTCGCGTTCGGCGGGCGTGAAATTGTGCTCGACCAGGTAAAGCTGGCCCAGCGCCAGATGCGCGCGAGCGCTATCAGGCGCAGCCTTGACTGCGGCCTGGTAGTCCTGCTCGGCATTGGCCAATTGATTGGCGCGCAAAGCCTGATCGCCGGCCGTTACGTAATCCGCGGGACTGCGATGGCTGCATCCCGTCACGGCCGCCAGCGCCACCGCACTGGCCAAAGCCTTCAACGCCCACCGGCTCTCCCGCGTCTGGCCCCACTGCACTTTCATCCTCGCGGTACCTCGGGTTGTATTGTGACCGGCTTAAATTGGATCGATCAAGCGGCTAATAGGCAATTTTCAATCTACTGTCCCAAAATTCGCCGGGTGGGTCGGCGCACCGGTCTGTCAGTCAAACCTTCGGCTACAGAAGGGCCCCGCGCAAGCTGCTGGAAGGTGCGCCGCCATCAGCTATAAATGAAGTCATGCAGGCGCTGCTGATCGCGGCAAAAGAATTGTCGCACGCCAAAACCCGACTGGCCTCCTTACGCGCCGCGACCCGGATAGAGCTGGCGCGCGCAATGTTCGAAGACGTTTTGGCCGCAGCGGTGGCGGTCACGCCGGCGGTGCGGGTAGCCGTTATCAGTTCCGACAACGATCTGCTGGAAAGCGCCCGGCGCGTCGGCGCCGAGCCAATCGATGAAGGCTATCCGCGCGGCCTCAACGCTGCAGTCAGCCTGGCCAGCAGCCAACTGGCCCGCAGTGGCATCACCACCTTGGCCACCCTGCTGTCGGATACTCCGCTCATCAGCGCACACGATATCCACATCGTGCTGGAGGCGGCTAGGAACGGCGGCGCACGATCGGTAACGATGGTGCCCTCGCGCGATGGCCGTGGGACCAACGTGTTAGTACGTCAGCCCGCACAAGTGATCGCCCCGCGCTTTGGCATCCATAGCCTGGCGCGCCATCTGGCCGAATGCGAACGCCAGCAGGTCGAGGGCCGTATTTTGCAGCTGGCTGGGCCCGCTCTGGACCTGGACGAAATGGCTGACTTGGTGGAATTCACTCGGTTGGCACGCGCAGGGCGAACTTTGGAAGAGCTTTCTCGCTTGCGCGCGGAGCTTGCTATGTCTTGAGCAACAAGGTTCAATTAGTGCCCTGAAGTTAGACGAAGTAATTTTTGCTTGTCGGCAAGAAGCTTGAGCCCAATCAGCCTCAGCATTTCGCTACCCCCGTGTCGCTCCTTCCCGGCGGCGCAGTCCGCCGCGCCTGTCCGCGGACAATCGCGCTCCTTGGGCGCGCTGAACCCGGCAGGGTCGCGATGAGTATGGCGAGTTCGTCAATCCTGACCACCCCGCTTGAGCGGCTGGGCGCCCAGGTAATCGACGGAATCGACGCGCTGGGGCGCTTCGTGTTGTTCTTACTCTATGCTTTGGTAGCGCTGCTCGAGCCACCTTACAAGCCGCGCCTATGGATCCGTCAGGCGCGCGAGATTGGCGCCGACTCACTCTTCCTGGTCGCGCTGATTGGGATTTTCACCGGCATGGTGATGGGCTTGCAGGGTGAATTCACCCTGCGCAAGTTCGGCTCCGAGGGCGCCCTAGGTACGGTGGTTGCGCTCTCGCTGGTGCGCGAGCTGGGACCCGTACTGACTGCTCTGATGGTAACCGCGCGGGCTGGCTCCGCGATGGCGGCGGAACTGGGGGCGATGCAGGTAACCGAGCAGATCGACGCCCTCACCGTGATGGCGATCGATCCGATTCAGTACCTGGTCTCGCCACGGCTACTGGCCGGAGTGCTCAGCTTTCCCCTGTTGACCGCCATTTTCGACGTCATCGGGATTTTCGGCGGCTACCTGGTCGGGGTCGGACTAATGGGAGCACCGGGAGCCGCGTATTATAACGGCATCGCCTCCAGCCTGGGCGGCAGCGATATCGCGGGAGGAATCTACAAGTCCCTGGTCTTTGGCCTGATCGTGACCTGGGTGTCATGCTACAAGGGCTACCATGCCGAACGGATGGCCACCGGAGTCAGCCGTGCCACCACCGAAGCAGTGGTACTTTCAAGCGTTCTGATTTTGGTATTCGATTATTTTCTCACCTCGCTGTTATTGAAATGAACCAGGACGGGCGCGGTGGAGCTATCAACGTGGTCAATCTGCGCCGCCGTTTCGGCCACCAGCAGGTGCTCGATGGGGTCAGCCTAACCTGTCCATCCGCTCAAATCACGACCATCGTAGGCCCCAGCGGCTGCGGCAAAACGGTATTTCTCAAACATCTCAATCTGCTTCTGCGACCCGATTCGGGCCAAATCGTAATCGAGGGCGTGGACGTGACTCGTTTGAACTATCGCGCGTTGGACAAGGTGCGAGAGCAGTTTGGCGTGCTGTTCCAAGGTGGCGCGTTGTTCGACTCCCTGACCGTGGCTGAGAATGTAGCCTTTCCCCTGGTGGAGAAAACCCGCTTGCGCCGCCCGCAGATCTCCCGCCAGGTGGAGGAAAAGCTAGAAGCCGTAGGCCTGAGCGGGATGGGCGACAAATACCCCAGCGAGATCAGCGGGGGTATGCAAAAACGAGCCGCCCTGGCGCGGGCCCTGATCCGTAATCCCAAGATCTTGTATCTCGATGAACCCACCACCGGCCTGGACCCCACTCGAACCGGCGCCATCCATGCACTTATCCGCGACACCCATCAGCAACTAGGGCTGACGGTCGTGATGGTCAGTCACGACGTGCCCGCGGTGTTCGAAATTTCCGATCGGATTGCGTTCATGCATCGTGGTCGCATGGCTCTTAACGGCACGGTGGCGGAAGTGATGGCCTCCCAGGACGAAGTATTTCAGCATTTTCTGGCCGGTAAATCGGCCAGCGCAGAGGAGGAGGCGGGCCGCCGGCCCGTGGCGAGGAGCTGAATGTACGCAAGTCGTACCACTCAATTTCTGGTCGGTATCTTTGCCCTGATCGGCCTTGCGGCGCTGGCTTATCTGTCGCTGCGCCTGGGCCGAGTTGAGATCTTCAATCCGCCCAGCTACGAAATTTTTGCCAATTTCGACAATATCACCGGGCTTAAAACCGGTGATGCCGTGGAGATCGCAGGAGTTGCGGTGGGCAAGGTATTCTCCATCAGCCTGCTCGACGATCGCGCCCACGTCGGCATGCAAATCGACCAGGGCGTAAAAGTCGACGACGACGCGATCGCGGCTATCCGCACCCGCGGGATCATCGGCGACAAATATGTCGCACTCTCGCTGGGCCCTGGGGACAAGATGCTGACCAACGGCCAGACCCTGCGCCAAACCGAATCGGCCTTTGTGCTGGAGGACGTAATCGGTCAACTAATCAACAGCTTCAGCTCTGGAGGAAGCGGCAAGAGCAGTAGCGGCGGGAGCAAAAGCCAAGGCAGCGGCGGCAGCTTTCCCAGCCTCAACGATCCTGGCAGTAAGTGACGTCATGGGCCGGTTTGTCCGCCGTTCCCACAGTCCGTATGCTGGATAGTAGAGGAAATCAGATCGTGAAGTCAGCTTTACTCATAGTGTTGTTGGGCGCAGTACTTTCTACCCCGGCCTTCGCGGCGCAGGCTGACCAGCCCACCCCCGGGGACAACCTCGGCGCGCCAACCAGTGAGGCCTATGCTGATCCGCTGGCTCCTCTTAACGAGAAGATCTTCTGGTTCAACCTGCGGTTGGATCAATATGTTTTGCGTCCCGTAGCCACCGGTTATGCCGACGTCTTACCCGAACCCGTACGGCGCCATATCGGCACCTTTTGGGATAATGTCAACTTCATTCCGCGCTTTGCCAACAATCTCTTCCAGCTTAAGCCGGGCTATGCAGCCGGTGAAGCCGGCCGTTTCCTAATCAATACAACTTTAGGCGGCGCAGGCTTCTTTGACGTAGCCAATTCTTGGTTTAAGCTCAAGCAACACGACACCGACTTCGGCTTAACCCTCCATAAGTACGGCGTTCCGATGGGGCCGTACCTCGTGCTGCCCTTTTTCGGCCCCTCCTCGATTCGCGATACCGCGGGTCGAGTGGTCGACGGCTCGATGAACCCAATTAGTTATACGATGCCGACTTGGTGGATGCCGCTTGCGATCGAAGGCGGCAGCGAAGCTGCCGAGGCCGTCAATTATCGTTCGCTCAACCTGCAACTGTTCGAGGACGTCGATCGCTATTCGATCGACCTTTACGGCGCGGTCCAAGACGGGTACATCGAGAGCCGCCATCACGCGGAGGCCGAAAGCGCAACCTTCTAAACCGCCCGATCAAATCCGCCGCTGAGCGCTTGGGAGCCGCACTCTTTGAGGCCCTCGCGGCGCCCCCTACTTTCAACCAGGAAAGTCGACTACGGCTCTGAGAAAAAAGCCAGCTCGCGTCACACCGCGCTGTCCACACGCAGGCTTGGAGCGAACCGAGGAGGCTATTATGCTTGGCCCAGCTTTGCTCTGAGGAATTACAGAATGAAGATCAGCATCACTCTGATGGGTATCACGCGGGGCGACGTGCTCGCCGAAGTCGGGCGCCATGCCGAGCGGCTGGGCTTCGCCAGTCTGTGGGTGCCCGAACACTTGGTGATGCCCAAGGACATCAAAACTCCCTACCCTTATGCCGACCGTAGCCAAATTCAGGTCTCCACAACGTCACCCTTTTGCTACCCCTTCGTCACCCTGGCCTATCTAGCGGCCGTGACCCGCAAGCTGCGCCTGGGTACGGCAGTATGCCTGGTGGGCGAGCGCCATCCAGTGATTCTGGCCAAGGAGGTCGCCACGCTGGATTGCCTAAGCGGCGGGCGCGTCGCTTTGGGAGTCGGCGCGGGCTGGTTGCCCGAGGAATTCGAAGCGCTGGGCATCCCGTACGCCCGGCGCGGTGCGCGGCTGGCTGAGTACATTACTGTGATGCGTAAACTGTGGGGCGAAGACGCAAGCTCCTTTGCCGGCGCGTTCATCAGCTTCGACGCCATCCGCAGCTATCCCAAGCCCCTATCCGGAGCGCGCTTGCCAATTCTGATGGGTGGCGATAGCGCGCCGGCACTTAAGCGCGCGGCTAAGCTGGCCGATGGCTGGTACGGCAGCCATCTAACGCCCGATCAAGTAGGCGATCGGCGCCGGCACTTGCTAGATCTTGCCGAGAGCAGCGGTCGCGATCCGCGAGAGCTGGAAATTATCGCCTCGCCCCATCGCGAGAGCGCGACCCCGCTCCATCTTCGCGCCTATCAGCGCGTGGGCACCGACGAGCTGGTACTCCATGTGCCCCGTTTTCAGCAGCCCGAGGAAGTGGCACCAGCGCTGGAACGGCTGGCCGGTATTTGGCTCCCGGCCGCGGCGCAATTGGAGTGATTCTCCGATCGACAAATTTGGTGTGATACTCCTCGATGGCTCTAGCTGCATCTTTACCGGGCCGTTTGTACCTAACCGGGCAAGTGGCGCCTATTTCTGCTATCAGGGGGGCGGGCTGATGGACGAAGGGGACTGGCGAGTCACGCGCACCTTTTAATTCAGTGCTACTTACGACCTCCCACGAAATGGGTAGTGAGCGTAACGCCCTAGCGCTACGCGGTTGTGAAATCGCGTGTTCCGTTTCGCCGACTCAGGGCCTTGTCGCCATCAGCGCCACGGATTCGAAGGTCGACGCGTGAGCTCTAAGTGGCGGGGTGAAGTCAGCCCGGCCACGGACTACACTATTCTTAGAGCTGCGCGAAGTGTGTTCATGAAAGCTTCATCGCATCTACAAGAACCCAAGGGCCTTTCCATCGTGACCAGCGGTTTGGTTATGGCGGTGGTACTCGGCGTGGTGTTCATGGCCGTCTTTAGCGCGGTGTCTGTGCTGGTGTCTCTGATCGCCAATCTGCTCTATTTGGCCGCGAGTCACGAGTTATTTCAAAGCTACATACTTTTCAAGCAAGCGTTGCTGGGTTATGCGCTTAGCGGAGCGATCTACGGCGCAGTTTTCGGGACCATCGTGGGCGCTGTTTACGGAGCGGTCACCTCGGCGCGCAGCCGGTAGTAGTGGAGACTCGGCGCTTCTTCTCGCAATAACAGAGTTTCCAAAGTGCCTGGAAACGGTGTCATGTCTCGAACTGGCCAGCGGCCAACGCGCCTGAGCCGTACAAGCGGGCACGCGGCGAGGAAGCTGAGACTTCCCTGCCGCGCGCCCGCCTGTACCTGCGATAGCAGCCAACCTTGGCGTTTCGTGCGCCCAGGTATTACCCGCTCGCGCCTTAGTTCACGGTCCAGGTATCGCCGCGGCGCAGCAGCGCATTGAGATCCGCAGGCCCCAGCTTCGAGGAAGCTTGCGCGAGCTGCTCATTGACTGCGCCGTCGTAGGTTGGCCGCGAATTGACATAAAGCACGCCCACCGGCACCGGCAGCGGCGGCTGCATCTGGCCCACGATGAAGGCCAGCGCCAGATTGGTCTCGTCATAGACCAACAGGTCAGCCTCCGTCACCCCGCCTTCGCCCAACTTGACCTCTTCCAGCCTGAAGCCGTTCATCCGGATGCCGCGATTGCGCTCCTTGCCGAAGATAAGCGGCTTGCCGTGCTCGATCAGGAGCTGACGATCCGCCTTGGTCTCTTTATCGGTCAGGTCGTTCCAGGCGCCGTCGTTATAGATGTTGCAATTTTGCAGGATCT
>DATGLK010000064.1 GCA_035294265.1 Candidatus Binataceae bacterium | reverse complement strand
TATCACGCCTGGGAGCACGTCAACTAAAAGGATTGCTTGCCGTGGGTTTTTCGCCTCGAAAGCGCGTGCAGAATCTGTGCGGCCGGCCCCGAGGCCTCGGGTTGCGACCGACGGTCCTCGGCGCTCAGCGTCGGCCGATATGTCAGCGTGATTGGTCCGGGCGTGAAACCCGCGCGCGCAATCGCGCGGCGAATGTCCTGGCCGGTGACCGCGATGCCGGGTGCAAAATCCACCGTGGCCTGGCCGCGCTTGAGGTCGTAGCGATAGTACACGATGCCGCGGAGACTCCGCAGGCCGACTTCGACGTTATACGCTCAACAGGGCGGAGCGACCCCGTAAACGGTTACTACGGCGCGAATGCTGGGAGAGGGCTTCGGCGCTGGGGATTGAACCCCAGATTGCGCGGCGGCTCGCGCCGGCCACGCCGGGCCCAGCGTCAGCACCAAGGCTAGGATAATCGGGCCGAATCGGCCCGATAGCTTGAACCCCTCGCCCATGAAGTCACTCTGCCATTTGGGTACGCGCAAGTCACCCGGCGCGAAGCGGCCGGAACCCCCGAGCGTTCCGACCCTTGTCCGAATCGCGCCAGTTAAGGAGCGATGGGCAGGCCGAAAGTCTGGCGGAAGAGCCAAAAGTCGAACACAATCAGCCCAGTGCGAGGCGACGCTCGCGGGAACCAAGATTCGAGAGCTGAATTTGAGCTTGAACGACGTCCGCACGGGCTTTCGATGGAGCAACTGATGATTCCGTTTTCTGGCAGTCCACTGGACCGCGCCAGCGACAAGCGCACCGATAACGCCTGGATTGAGTCCAAACGGCGCGACCCTTCCTCCCTGATTTTACCGCTGTGGCGCCTCGATCTGTTTTTACGCGGAGCACAAGGAGCGGCCGATCCCAGCCTGGGGTTGGTGGCGCCGCAACTCATCGAAGGCCTGGCCGACCCGCAAGCGCCCTGGGTTTTTCTCGGCCTGGACGGCGAGCGAGCGCTTTTCGCCCTCGATATTTCCGCGGCCCAGGAGCCCAGCCAGCAAGGGCCGCTGGCCGGACTGGGCCATTTCCGCGATGCGCGCAGCGCGGCCCAGCTCGTATCCGCCGGCGAGGCCGCGATTATCGCGCAGGCCAAGGCGATGATCGAGTGGCATCAGCGCCATGGCTTCTGTCCGCGCTGCGGTGCGCCGACCACGTTGATGGACGCCGGCTACCGGCGGTTGTGCGGCAAATGTGAGAGCGAACATTTTCCCCGGGTCGACCCGGTCGTGATCATGCTCGCCATCGAGGGCAACGCCTGCCTGGTCGGCCGCAACCTGCGCTTTGCCACCAACCGTTTCTCCGCGCTGGCGGGCTTCATGGAGCCCGGCGAGACGATCGAGGAGGCAGTGCGGCGCGAGTTGATGGAGGAAGCTTCGCTGCGGGTCGGCGAGGTCAGCTACTACGCCACTCAGCCCTGGCCCTTTCCCTCCACCCTGATGATCGGATGCTTCGCCAAGGCGCTAAGCCGCGAGGTCAAGCCCGACGGCAAGGAACTGGGCGAGTTGCGCTGGCTTGAGCGCGAGCTGGCGCGCGATTTGATCGCGGGCAAACGGACCGACGGCATCGGCTTGCCGGCGCCGGTCGCAATCGCCCATCATCTGATACGCGCCTGGGCCTTCGGCGAGCAGTAGCGCAAGACCCACGACGCTTGCCGCGGTTGGCCCTTAGGAGGCGGTGCCGCACAAAGTGCCGTTAATCGTTCATTGCGAAGTGATCCCACGGGTATTTTCCGCCACCAGATTGGTTGCAGGCCTGGGGTTGCAAGCCGGAGTAGTAGTACAGGGCAAAGGAACCGCCCAGGCAGGCCACGAAATTGGTCGGCTTGACCAGGATGTGGCGTAAGCCAGCCCATAGCTGGTGGTGTAAGTAGCCGGGTTGTCCCAATACGCGAAAGTGGTGGTGGCAGAGGCCACCGGCAACGGAGTGGCGGTAACCCTCACCGTCACGGTTGAGCTGCTGCTGCAACCCGGTCTGATAAGCCCCTAAAGCATATCCACTGCAGGCTCAACCAGTAGTTAACAATTTTCTACATGCCGCCGGGGCTCAGGTGGCGATGGCGGCCGAGGCGGGTGCGCGCGCCTCGTCGCGCCCTTTGAGCGGATAGACGGCCCAGGTCGCCAGGATACCGGTAACAATCAGCAGTCCGGCCAGATCGAAGACCAGGTTGTAGCTGCCGGTAGCATCGTAGATTTTGCCCGCGATGATCGGACCGCTGGACTGGCACAAGGTGAAGGCGAGAAAATTGAGCACGCCCAGGATCGAGCCCAGCGCGCGCCGCCCCATCGCATTGACCACGATAAGCGAGGTGAAATTGCCCAGCCCGCCGGCGATCGAATAGCCCACCATGAAGATAGGCATAAGTATCCAGCCCACCGTGGTCGGGCTGGTCAGCCGCAAGCTGAGCACGCTCAGGCCGAAGATGCAGAACCCGATTACCATCATGCCCCGTGGCCCCAGCCGATCGGCCAGCCAGCCGTTGCCTAAAAAGCCGATAATCGCGAAGGCGGCTTGAAAACCCAGCAGCGAGTCGGCCACGCGCTCGGTAAAGCCCACCCCGACCAAGTACGATACCAGGTGCACATAAAAGAGGTTCCAGCCCAACACGATCGAAATATGCATCACGGCGATCCACACGAAGGAAAACGAGCTTACGGCGGAGGAAAAATCCACTCCCGCCACGGCCTCGGCTTCCTCCGTCCCCTCCCCTTGAGGACGGCTACGGACCCAAGCCAGGACCATCGGCAAGGCCACCACGAGGGTAGGCACGATGGTCCAGCGCATAATGGCGCGCCAGCCGTAGAGCACCAGCAGCCGGCTGGCCAGAAGAGGAAAGAGCGTGAAGCCGATGGAAATACCGCCCACCGCCAGCCCGATCGCCAGCCCGCGCCGCTCCTTGAACCACGACAGGGTCAGGACCCAGATCGGAATCAGAGTGCCTAGGGCATTGCCCACCCCGATGATCGCGAAAGCCAGAACCAAAGCATGAAGCGAATGGGCCTGGCTCCCGAGCAGATAACCCAGCCCGATGATCAGCATCCCGGCGATCATCTGGATGCGGGCGTCGATCCGGTCGATCATCCAACCTGCCAGCGGCGAGGCCAGCCCCGAGGCCACCGCCATCGCGGCGGCCACGATCGAAACCTGGGCGCGACCGGCGTGAAACTCGCGCACCATCGGGAGGAGATACACACCCATCGCGGTGGTGGCAGGCGAGAACTCCAGAATGATGACCGCCCAGGCGCTGGCCATCAGTAAAAAACGCCGTCGTTGTATGTCGCTCATCCGAAATACCGCCTCATCCAGGGATAGCGCAGTCAGCTCGCGCGCTGTGCGATTGTGGTCGATAGGGATGCCGCCCACGGGCTGCCGCCTTTGAGTACCACAGGCGGCTGCATCTCTGCTAGCCGGGGATCGGCCGTTATTACCGTTCCTTGTTGGCGTCGTTCGATGGTGCGCGGCGCGGTTTGACGGATGGGGCGGCTGGACTAAGGTCAATTTCTAGGATTAGAAGCGAGCGCGCAGGGAATGGTATCGATGCAGGCAACTCTAGGCCGCTTGAAGCGTGTGACCAGCGACGGCAACGAGGTAGTCTTTGGTTTCGACAGCTCCGAACTGATTCTGACCCCGGTGCTGCCCACCGCCCTCCGGCATACCTGGCTCCCAGGCCATTGGCGGCTTTATACCCAGCCGCCCTCGGAGCAGGGCTGCGCGGTGGCCCAGCGCAGATGGCCGGGGGCGCCGCAGGTTGCGGTACGCGAGCAGGCCGAGCTGGTCGAGGTGCGCGCCGGCGAATTTTTAATCGAGGCGCGGCGCGACCCCTTCCGGCTGCGCTATCTCAATTTGGATGGCCAGCCGCTGCTGGAAGAGGCGGAACCGGGCGGCCTTTCCTGGTCCTACTGGGAGTATACCTTGAGTTATCAACTGGCAACCGAGGAGCATTTCTATGGGATGGGCCAGCCCAGTCAGTTGGACGCGCGCGTTGACCTCGACCATCGCGGCCATCGGCGCGAGATTTGGAACCGTCATTCGCCGCCGGCCGAATGCATCTTTCCTCTCCTGTTCAGTTCGCGCGGCTACGGCTTGCTGATCGACAATCCCCATCGTGCCTGCTGGGACCTGGGGCATGAGAACCCCGCCACGTTTGCCTACCAGGCCCGAGGTGGACCGCTTGAGTACTACGTCTTCGGCGGCGATCTCAAGCGGCTCGCACATACCTACCTGAAACTGACCGGCAGGCCGCCGATGCCGCCGCGCTGGCTCTTCGGCCTACTGCAATCACGTTACAGCTATCGTAGCCGCGGCGAGTTGGAAGCGGTGGCAAACGAATTTCGCGCCCGCGCCTTGCCCTGCGACGGCCTGATCCTCGATCTGGGCTGGTTCAAGGAGATGGGCGACCTGGCCTTCGATGAGACCCGCTGGCCCGCTCCGGCCGCGATGCTCGCTGGGCTGGCGGAGCGCGGCTTTCGCGTCATGGCGATCGAGGAGCCTTACGTCACGCTCACGAGCCCTACCTTCAAGGAGGCAGAGGCTGGCGGCCATCTGACGCGTCATTACGATGGCAGACCTTATGTGCTGGATTTCTGGCCAGGCCGATGCGGCCTGGTGGATTTCACCAATCCGGCGACCCGCCAATGGTGGAGCGACAAGCATCGCGCCCCAATCGAGATGGGAATCGCGAGCTGGTGGAGCGACCTCAACGAACCCTCCAAGCATCTGCAGGACATGTGCCATTTCGGCGGTTCGGCCGCGGCCGTGCACAACTCCTTCGCCCTGCGCATGCATGAGGCGATCGCCGGCGCCCAGCGCCGCTACGCCCCAGGCCGGCGCGGCTTCATCCTGAGCCGCGCCGCCTTTCCCGGCTCCCAGCGCCATGGCGTGGGCTGGTGGTCGGGTGACGTCGATCGGACCTTCGCGGCGCTGCGCAAGCAGGTCGCAGTCGGGTTGAGCGCGGGGATGGCGGGAATGGCTTTTTGGGGCAGCGATATCGGTGGCTACGGCTTTGCCGGCCAATGTACCCCCGAACTATACGTCCGCTGGTTTCAATTCGGCGCCTTCTGTCCGCTCTTCAGGCCCCATGGCGACGAGCATGAAGCCCGCGAACCGTGGCGCTTTGGCTCCGAGATAGAAGCGATCTGCCGCCGCTACCTGCGCGTGCGCTATCGCCTCATGCCCTACATCTACAGCGCCGCCCGCCAAGCCTGCACTCGCGGCCTGCCGATCATGCGACCGCTGGTGATGGAGTTCCCTGACGACTCGACTACCTTCAACCTAGCTGATCAATTCCTGTTCGGACCTGACTTGCTGGTTGCTCCCGTCCTCGATGAAGGTGCGCGCGAGCGCACTCTCTATCTCCCGGTTGGCGACTGGTTCGATTTCTGGAGCAATCAGCGCTGGACTGGACCGCGTACGCTGAGCGTGCCCGCGCCCCTGGACCATTTGCCTTTGTTCGTGCGTCAGGGCGCGATCATACCGTTGGGACCCGAAATGCAATTCAGCTCCCAACGCCCGCTCGATCCTTTGCGCCTGGAGATCTACCCGGGCCTGACCGGCAGGCTGGATCTGTACGAAGACGACGGCGAAAGCACCGCTTATGAGAGCGCTGCCTGGGTCGAGACCAAGATTGCGCAGGACCGCAGCGAAGACGCAGTAACCTTGCGCATCGGGTCCCCAGATGGCGATTGCAACGGCTACCCGGCTCACCGGCTGCTGCGTATAAACCTGCGTCATGCGCAGCCGCCGCGCCTGCTCAGTTGCCAGGGGTCGCCGTTAGCACCGGTGGACGCCGGCGCGCTGGCGGCAGGCAAATTGGGTTACTTCTGGGACGCGCCGGCCCAGGTATTACGAATTCAACTACAACCGGGGCGTTCTCAGCTGGATTTGCTCGTCACTTGAGACCGCCAGCTGTAGGAAGCCCCGCGCACCGGGTGCGAAGACGGTTGACCTATGTGGAGCGCCTGTACTAAGGCAACACTAAGGAGGGCATTCCCATGTCCAGGCCTCGCATCCGCCATTTGGCGCTGTTTTCGCGCAACCCCAAACAGCTGGCCGATTTCTACGAAAAAGTCTTCGAGATGGAAGTAATTCGCAACGAAGATAACCGCGCGATCTACCTCAGCGACGGCTACCTCACCCTGGCCATCCTGCCCCATCGGCTGGAAACCGAGGCCGCCGTCGGACTGAACCATTTCGGCTTTGAAATCGAAGACACCGAGCAAATGTGCGATAGGCTAGTCGCCGCTGGCGTGGAGCGGCCCAAGCGCCGTCCGGCTACCCGGCCCTACGCCGAACATCGCGCCTGCGACCCCGAAGGCAACCAATTCGATCTTTCCGAACATGGCTTTCAGCGCGCCGAGACCTGGACCGATCGCGCGCAACCAGGAGCTCAACCGGAAAGTACCGCGGACAAGCCCAGCGGGCCGCTGTCCTAAGCCGCAGGCGTGTCTGGAGGCGCGTGGATTTAAATCGCGGTCCACCCCTGCGTCAGTCGCTCGCCGGCCGCTTCACGCCGGCGGCGCAGAGGTAATTCGGGCGAGGAAGGCGGAGGCTACCATGCCGGGTTTATATGATCGGGCAATTGAGGATTTGGGCAATATTGTCGGTCTTGAGCACGTCAACACGACCATCCCCGACCAACAATTGGCGACTCTGTTCTACATCGCCGGCCTAGGGCTGACCCGCGATCCCTTTATCATGGTCAGCACCAACAATATTTGGGCCAACGTCGGGCGCAGCCAATTCCATTTGCCCACCAATAAACCGCAAGTCCTGCGCGGTCACGTCGGGCTGGTGCTGCCCGAACGCGAGCCGCTGCTGCGCCGGCTGGAAGCGGTGCGCAAGCCGCTAGCGGGTACCCTCTTCGATTTCCAGGACCATGAAGAGTTCGTCGAAGCGGTTTCGCCGTGGGGCAATCGCTTCCGCTGCTACGAACCCCACGAACGCTTTGGCCGGATCACCTTGGGGATGCCGTACGTGGAATTCCAAGTCCCAATCGGAACCGCGGAGGGCATCGCGCGCTTCTATCGTCAGGTCATGAACGCGCCGGCGACAGTGTCGCTCGAAGACGGTCGCCACGCGCGGGTGGCGGTGGGTATTGACCAGGATTTGATCTTCCGAGAGAGCGCCGAGCCACAGCCCCCTTACGATGGCCATCATGTTCAGATTTACGTCGCCAACTTCTCGGGACCCTACCGCCGACTGCTCGAAATGGGGCTTATCACCGAAGAGAGCGATCAACATCAGTACCGGTTCAAGGATTTAGTCGATCCGGAGGGGGGCAAGTCGCTCTATACGCTGGAGCACGAAGTCCGCAGCATGCGCCATCCCTTATTTGGACGACCGCTGATAAATCGCAACCCGGCCCAGAGCAACGTCCATTACGCCCCAGGTTACGACGCCTGGAACTGGCACATGGAGCGCGCCGACTAGAGGTCGTCAGCGCGCTCATGACGCAAAGGCCATCGACCAGGGCGCGGCGCCCGCCGCGGTCGTGCCGATCGGGCTTAGCACACCGGTGGCGGGATTGATCTGAAACTCGAAGATCAACCCCGCGGCGTTGATTGCATACAGAAAATGGCCACCGCGGTCGATCGCAACCGAGGCCAGAAAGCCGCCGCTCTGTTGCGTGTTCACCGTGCCCACCAAGGTTAACGCGCCGTTGTTCGGATTAATGTCGAACAGCGTGACGCTCTGGTCCTGCGAGTTGGCGACGTACAACCAGCGTCCACCCGGGTCGATGGCCAACCAGCCCGCGCCGCTGGCCGAACCGCTGCCCGACTCTAGGTTGGCTACAAGGGTGAGGCTGCCACTACCTGGGTCAAGCTTGTACTCCGACACGTCGCCGGTCAGCCGGTTGGCGGCGTAGGCATACGGCCCATTAGGCGAGACCACGATGCTGGCCGGACCGAGATCGCTTTGCACCACACCGTTAACCGTCAGTGCGCCGGTGGTCGGGTTGAGAAGGTATTCGGAAATATTATTATCTTCGAGATTGGCGACGAAAACGTAGCGGCCGGTGGGATCGACCGCGACCGCGCTGGGCACGCTGCCGGTAGCCGTCGAGCCAATCAGGCTCAGCTGACCGCCGGCGCCCAGGCGATAGACGCTGACCGTGTTGTCTCCATTATTGGACTCGATCGCGAAGCTGCCCGAGGGTGTGACCGCAATCGTATAGGGCAGATTTCCCGTGGCCACCGGGCTGCCGAATTGCGTTAGGCCGCCACTGAAGCTAATCGAGTATTGAGCGATCGAGCCGGGCAGACCACGCCCGGCCAGCAGGAGAAACTGGCTGCCGGGAGTGACCGCCAGTGAAAAAGGGCTGGCCGGCACGCCGGTGGTGAGGGTTGAGATTGCACTCAGGGAGCCGCTTGCGCCAACGCTATAAGTTGACAGGCTGGGCTTGCCGCCTCCCATCGCTGAATTGACCACATATGCGAATTCAGTCGC
Source organism: Candidatus Binataceae bacterium (assembly GCA_035294265.1). NCBI lineage: Bacteria > Candidatus Binatota > Binatia (SeqCode) > Binatales (SeqCode) > Binataceae (SeqCode) > Binataceae bacterium (SeqCode). Next base: position 5,007 of record DATGLK010000064.1, on the reverse strand, counting down.
GACGGGGGGTTGCGTGGTCGCACTGCTCCCGCCGCAGGCCTCGAACAAAGCCGCCAGCGTCGCGCCCGCGACTAGCAACAATCCAACTGCTATCAGCACTCTTTTCATCTTTTGTCGCACCTGCTGATCCTATGCTCAGCTGGAGGTACCGGAGCAAAACCCCGAGGAGAAGGGGATCGGCGCACCTACGGGGAGTTGGCTACAGATCGACGGATTGCACAGTCCCGCCGGCGTCATCGCATTAGAGGACGCCTCGATGGGACAGGTGCATTTGGCCAGCGGCACGGCCGGATTTTGCGGGTTGGCCTCCTTGACGCAGGAAAAATTCCAGCATTCGGCGAACTGAGTGCCGGACGGACAAGGCTGCGGTAACGCCGGCGCCATGCTCCAGGGAAGCGGCGTCGTGATTTGCTGCGGGGAAGAGGTCAGCGCGTAAAGCGACCACACGCCATTGGGTGGCGGGGTGCAACTACCCTGCATATTGCCCAAATTAGGATCGGCGATAGAGGGGCCGTTGAGGATGGGACAATCACAGCTAGCGGCCGGAAGCGCCCGGCCAGCTACCATGATGGTGCCCCCAGTCGGCTTGCAGGTAGCCGCCGCGCATAGCGCGAAGGGTCCCGGACAGAGAACCAGCCCCGTGCTCTGAGCCTGTGCGCTAGCGCCCCACATCACTAAGGCCGCACCGCACAGCACCCTCAGTAATCTCGGCCGACATCGGTTTTTCATCGTCAATGCGCTCTGCGAGCTCTGCCCACTTAAAAAGAGCACCTGATGGCTAAGCTCGTGTTGTCCTTGTTTATCCTTGTGACAGAAATTAGCGAATATTTCCAACCGACTGATCGCAACGCAGATGAAACCTGTTATCGCCCGCCAGTGGCCGTTGTCTATGGCGGGCGGGCTTGTTACCTTGGCCGCAAATCTGCGGCGCCACCGGACGCCGGCTTGAGGAGCGGTTTAAGTGGCAGTTATTCCCAAGGTTCTACGCCCCCATATCGACTCGGCTCTACCCGATTTTGTCTGCCTGGTGGGTAGCGTGTTGCCCGACGGCTACGCCCATGTCACTCCGCGCGGCAGCACGATGGTCTTCGACGACGAACACATCGCGCTGTGGGAACGCGGGCGGGGAGCAACCAGCAGCCATGTGCACGACGGTACCAAGCTGACGGTTTTTTTTCGCAAGCCGCCCCTATCGACCCAGCTTCAGTTGCGGGCCGGGGTCGCGCGCTTTTATGGCACCGCCACAGTGCACAAATCGGGAGCGGTGTACGAGGAGGTATGGCGGCGGCTGGTCGAGCCGGAAAAAAAGGCCGATCCCGAAAAGAAAGGGTTTGCGGTTCTGATCAAGATTGAGCGGGCCGAAGATCTCAGCGGAGAGCCGCTTAAATTGGACTGAAACTCAAACCGCGCCCACCGGCGCGCAAGGGGTACCGCGATGGCCTCAATTTATCGTGCTGAAGTGATCGGTTCGTTGGTCCGCCCGGCATACCTCAACGAAGGACGCGCCGCGATGCACGCAGGCAAGCTTAGCGCCCAGGAGTTTAAGCAGCTCGAAGACCGCGCGGTCGACGAGGTGCTGGCACTGCAAGAGCGGGCGGGAATGGACGTGGTCAGCGACGGCGAGATGCGCCGGATGATCTACCAAGTGCCTGGATCTGGCACGATGAAGCCGCACGGCGGCCCTTCGCCCGTCACCTTGACGCTCAACTGGCGCAAGCAGGAAGGCGCGGCGACGGCGGAGCAACGGGCGCAAATTCCCGTCTTTCCGCTAACCAGCCGGCTCAGTCCAAACCACGCCGCCGCCCAAGAGTTCGCCTACGCCCAGGCGCATAGCAAGAAGCCGGTCAAGATCACGATGCCGGGGCCAACCGCAGTGCTCAATCGCTGGTCCCCCAGCCATTCGGCTCAGGTCTATCCCACCCCGCTGGATCTGCTCAATGACGCAGTGGAAGTCATCAAGGAGGAAGTACGCGAGTTGGCCGCCCTGGGCTGCCGTTACGTACAGATCGACGCTCCGGAATTGAGCAACCTGACCGGGGAATCACAGGCGGTGGGCAACGCAATCCCCAACTATAACGAATGGCTGCGCAACGAAGGTTTAGCGGCCATCAACCAAGTCGCGACCGTGCCCGGAGTGACCTTCGGATTGCACATCTGCCGCGGCAATTACAAGGGCTACTGGTTGTCGGAAACCCCCTGGGAGCAACTAGCTCGGCATATCTTCCCGCGCACCACCAACTTCGACATTTTTCTGCTCGAATACGACGATTGGCGCTCGGGCTCCTTTGCCCCGCTGGCCGACCTGGGACGGGACAAAATCGCGGTGCTGGGGCTAATCTCCACCAAGCGCAAGGAGCTCGAGCCCGCCGACCAGGTGGCGGCCCGAATCGAGGAAGCCAGCCACTTTTTCCCGCTGGAACGGATGGCGCTTTCCAGCCAATGCGGCTTTTCGCCCGACTCGCTCTCCAACGTCCTGGACGCGGCCCGCCAGGAGGCCAAGCTGCGCCTGGTCGCCGAGATCGCCCATCGGATCTGGTCCTGAGCCTTTGCGCCACGGAGGCATGCATGAGCACTAAAGAAGCCCCGCTGTCATGGCTGCGCCTAGCGGAAGAGTCAAATCCCGCGCCCGCGGTCAGAAAACTGCAGGAAGAATCGCTGACCCGCTTCGGTTTCGTGCGCCACGTCCTGCGTTTGCCCTTTGGACCCGATCGCCTGCCCCTGTTTCAGGCCTATTTGGATCGTCTTATGCGCAGCGAGGACGCGCTGCTGCCCGGGCGCGAACGCGAATTGCTGGCGCTGGTGACCAGCGTGGAAAATCGATGCGAAGTCTGCATCTATACCCACGCGGTGGCGCTCAAGAACTACGGTATGCCCGGGGAGCTGCTCGACGTACTGATGGTCAATTGGCGACGCGCCGAACTCTCGCCGCGCGAGCGCGCTCTGGCCAACTTCGCCGCCGGTCTGACTACGCGGCCGGCCGAGGCGCAGGAAAGCGACGTGGACGAATTGCGCGCCGCCGGGCTGAGCGAGGCGGAAATACTGGAGGCCGTGCAGATTGTGGCGATTTACAACTTCACTAATCGCCTCAACAGTGGCCTGGGCCTACGGATCAATTCCGAGTTCCTCGCTGCTTACCATTCCGGGCGCTGAAACGGCTCGCTTTGGGTCAGCGCGTGAAAAAAGCCTGATGCCCCGCGGTGGCGAACAGCTAGCAGCAGGCTGCGGAAAGTTCTCCGCGGCCTGCTCCCTCTTTCTTATCTCCCCGTGGTCGGAGGGAGAAGATTAAGGAAGGAAGCCATCTCCATTGCGCGCGCTGCTTGAGGGCGCCATCAGGCCAGCTCGGCCACACGCGGCAGCACGCGGGTGCGGAATAGCTCGATAGTACGCCGGATCTGAGCCTCGCTCATCAGCCCGCTGTACATCCAGGCAAATAGCCGGGTGATTGGCAGCCGCGCCAGCAGCCTCTCCAATTGACGCGTCACACTATCTACACTCCCAACCAGCGCCATCCCATTTTCGAAAAGATCAGGCACCTCGCCGGTTGCGGGATCCTCCATCGCCTTGGCGAAGCCAAAGGGCTTGAACCATTCGCGTCCGACGAAGGCGCCGCTGGTGCGCCATATTTCCTGCGCCTGCTCATCGCTGTCGGCGATCACCACGTCGCGTACTACGCCGACTCCCTCGCCCAGCGGCCGGCCCGAGACCTCGGCATAAAGCTCGTACAGGTGGCGCTCGTAGGGCGGAAAAAGCGGCGGTAGAATCGCGATCACGCCCTCCTGGGCACACCAGCGGATGCTGCGCTCGGACGAGGCGAAGGGCTGATAAATCGGGGGATGAGGCTTTTGCACCGGCTTAGGCACTACGCTGACCGCCTCTACCACGCCAGCCTTCACCCCAAGGCCCCATTTGGCAGTTGCCGCCAGCGTCCAGGGAGTGGGGCCCGGCGGGATGCGCCAATAGCGTCCCTGGTAGTTCAGGCTATCCTGGGTCCAGGCCTGTTTGATGATGGTGAAGCATTCCTCGAAAGCCGCGCGATTGGCTTCATCGATAGCGTCATGCTCATGGGGCTGGGCGCCATGGATGCCATGGGTCTGCTGTGCCATCACGTCGACCCAGCGCCGCTGATAGCCGCGCGCGAAGCCGGCATTGGCCCGCCCTCCGCTCATGTGGTCAAGCATCGCGATGTCTTCGGCTATCCGCAGCGGATTGTCGGCAGGCAGCACCAAGCCCAATTGCCCCACGCGCAGCCGCTTAGTTTTCATCGCCACGAACAGATCCAGCAAAATCGGATTGTTGGAGAGCTCGAAGCCCTCGACATGAAAATGGTGCTCGGTGAAACTGATGGAGTCGTAACCCAACTCGTCGGCCAGTTGCGCCTGGTCAGCAAGCTCTGCCAGCATCCGATCGTAGGGCTCCCCGCGTAGCCCCACCCGTCCCTGCTCGATCTCGGCTCGGCTACCCACCGAGGGCAGATAAAATAACGACACTCGCAACATGCTTTGGGTATAGCCCAGGGCCGTTCGATTTTACATCGCTTGCCGCGACCGACCGGCGCACGCAGTTCGTCCTGCGCGCGCGTGTCGGTCACTTAACCTGCACGTGATATCGCGCCGTGGCGATTGGGCTGGTCTATTGGCAGCGTTCTGAGTTAGGCTAAGTTTGTTTTGAGGAGGGACGATGCTGACCCAGGAACAGAACGAATATCTGACCCGGGTGGGGCCGGGCACGCCGTGCGGCGAGCTGATGCGCCGCTACTGGCATCCGATTTATCCCGAGGTCAAGTTGCGCGACAACCCGGTGGCCAAGGTACGCATCCTGTGCGAGGACCTGGTCCTGTTCCGCGATCGTAGCGGGCGATTGGGGCTGATCCAGGAAAATTGCCCCCACCGTCTGACCAGCTTCGCCTGCGGTATCCCCGAGGTCGAGGGCATCCGATGCTGCTACCATGGCTGGCTGTTCGACACCCAGGGGCGCTGCCTGGAGATGCCGCTGGAACCGCCCAACAGC